>NZ_BAAAKJ010000424.1:5946-14171 GCF_039527695.1 Kitasatospora putterlickiae | reverse complement strand
CCGGTGAACGGGCTCGACATCTGCGTGGTCGGCCTCGGCAAGCTCGGCCTGCCGCTGGCCGTCCAGTTCGCCGCCAGGGGCCACCGGGTGACCGGCGCCGACGTCGCCCCGCCGGTCGTCGAGGCCGTCAACCAGGGCCGGCCGCCGTTCCCCCGGGAGGCCGGCCTGGACGAGGCGCTCAAGCGGGTGGTCGCCGAGGGGCGGCTGCGCGCCACCACCGACACGGCGGCGGCCGTCGCCGGGTCCGAGGCCGTCGTCCTGGTCGTCCCGCTGGTCACCACCGCCGACGGCACGCCCGACTTCACCCTGCTCGACGCCGCCACCGACGCCGTCGCGGCCGGGCTGCGCCGGGGCGCGCTGGTCAGCTACGAGACCACCCTGCCGGTCGGCGTCACCCGGGGCCGCTGGGCGCCCCGGCTGGCGGCCGGCTCCGGGCTCGCCCCCGGCCGGGACTTCGCGCTGGTGTTCAGCCCGGAGCGGGTCCGCACCGGCCGGGTCTTCGCCGACCTGCGCCGCTACCCCAAGCTGGTCGGCGGGATCGACCCGGCCGCGACCCGGCGCGGCGCCGAGTTCTACCGGGCGGTGCTGGACTTCGACCCGCGCCCGGACCTGGACGCCCTGGGCCGGCCGAACGGCGTCTGGGAGCTGGAGTCCGCCGAGGCCGCCGAGTTCGCCAAGCTCGCCGAGACCACCTACCGGGACGTCAACATCGCGCTGGCCAACCAGTTCGCCCGCTACGCGGACCGGGTCGGGGTGGACTTCGCGGCGGTCGCGGACGCCTGCAACTCGCAGCCGTTCAGCCATCTGCACCGGCCGGGCGTCGCGGTCGGCGGCCACTGCATCCCGGTCTACCCGAGGCTCTACCTGTGGAACGACCCCTCGGCGACGGTGGTCCGCGCGGCGCGGGCGGCCAACCTGGAGATGCCGGGGTACGCGGTCGGGGTGCTGGACGGCGCGCTGGACGGCGGGCTCGCCGGGCAGGGCGTGCTGGTGCTCGGCGCCGCGTACCGGGGCGGGGTCAAGGAGACCGCGTACTCGGGGGTGTTCCCGCTGGTCGAGGCGCTGCGCGCGGCCGGCGCCCGGCCGTACGTGGCCGACCCGCTGTACCCGGCCGGGGAGCTGACAGCGCTGGGCCTGCCCGCGCACGGCGGCGAGCCGGTGGCGGCGGCGGTGCTCCAGGCCGACCACCCGGAGTACCGGGAGCTGGCGCCGGCCGACCTGCCGGGCGTCCGGGTGCTGCTGGACGGGCGGCGGTGCACCGATCCGGCCCGGTGGACGGGCGTGGACGGGGTGCGCCGGATCGTGCTCGGCGGCGCGTAACGCGCACTGCACGCCGCTTTCCCGCCCTCCGGATCCGCTCGCGCGGGCGGGCGCGTAAACCCGACCGGCGCGCGATACCCAGACGCGCCGTCCGTTCGCGCCGGGCAGCGGGCAGACTGGCGGGGTGAGCGACGAAGCCTTCAGCGGGACCGGCCCCGGGATGCGGTTCACCGCGGCCGATGAGGAGAAGAGACGCGGCGTCCGCCGGATGAAGACCATCGCGACCGGCCTGCTGGGCCTCGCGACCCTGGTCTTCGCCCTGGCCACCTGGGCCAAGGCGGCCGGCGCCGGCGCCTGGGCGGGCTATCTGGCCGCCGCCGCCGAGGCCGGCATGGTCGGCGCGCTGGCCGACTGGTTCGCGGTGACCGCGCTGTTCCGCCGTCCCTTCGGCCTGCCCATTCCGCACACCGCCATCATCCCGACCAAGAAGGACGCCTTCGGGCGCTCGCTCGGCGACTTCGTCGGCGAGAACTTCCTCTCCGGCCACGTGGTGCGCGGCCGGCTCGCCGCGCTCGGCATCGCCCGGCGGCTCGGCGAGTGGCTGGCCGCGCCCGGCAGCGCCGAGCGGGTCACCAAGGAGGCCTCGGCGGCGCTGCGCGGCGTGCTCGCGGTGCTGCGCGACGACGACGTGCAGGCGGTCGTCGCCGAGGCGGTCACCCGGCGGGCCGCCGCCACCTCGGTCGCCGAGCCGGCCGGCCGGATGCTCGGCAAGGTGGTCGCGGACGGCGGTCACCACGGGGTGGTCGACCTGATCACCGTCCGGGCGCACGACTGGCTCACCGACAACCACGCCGAGGTGGTCCAGCGGGTGACCCAGAAGACCCCCGGGTGGACCCCGAAGTTCATCGACCACCAGGTCGGCGAGCGGGTGTACAAGGAGCTGATGCGGTTCGTCACCGACATACGGGACGACCAGCGGCACCCGGCGCGCGGCGCGATCGACAAGTTCCTCGCCGACTTCGCCACCGAGCTGCAGACCGACCCGGAGACCATCGCCCGGGTCGAGCGGGCCAAGGGCGAACTGCTCGTCCGGCCCGAGGTGCAGGACCTCATCGCCTCCACCTGGGCCGCCGTCCGCTCGCTGGTGCTGAACGCCGCCGAGGACGAGGAGAGCGAGCTGCGCCGGCGCATCCGCGAGGGCGTGCGCGGCTTCGGTACGCGCCTGGCCACCGATGCCAAGCTGCAGGCCAAGGTGGACGGCTGGCTCCAGGACGCCGCCCAGTACCTGGTCGACACCTACCGGGCCGAGATCACCTCGCTGATCTCCGAGACGGTGGCGGGCTGGGACGCCGAGGACGCCTCGCGCAAGATCGAGGCCAACGTCGGCCGGGATCTCCAGTTCATCCGGATCAACGGCACCGTGGTCGGCGCGCTGGCCGGTCTGCTGATCCACACCGCGGCGGTCGCGCTCGGCGGCTGAGCGTCGTCTGCCTATCCTTGCCAGCACCGCTCGAAGCGCTGCTTGAACACTGCTTGCAGCGCCTTGCAGCGCCTTGAAGCACCGCTTGAAACGCGCGTAGAACCCAGAGAAGAAGGGCACCACCCGTGGTCCAGCCGGACGGAAGTCGGATCGGAACCCCCAGCGCCAGCGGCCCCGCGGCCCCCGCGGACCGCTCCATCGAGGCGTTCATCGCCGCGATGCCCAAGGCGGAGCTGCACGTCCACCACGTCGGGTCGGCCTCGCCCCGGGTGGTGGCCGAGCTGGCCGCCCGCCACGAGGGCCGGGCCAGGGTGCCCGCCGACCCGCAGGCCCTCGCCGAGTACTTCACCTTCACGGACTTCGCGCACTTCATCGAGGTCTACCTGAGCGTGGTGGACCTCATCCGCGACGCCGAGGACGTCCGCGCCCTGACCTACGGCGTCGCCGAGGACATGGCCCGGCAGAACATCCGCTACGCCGAGCTGACCGTCACCCCCTACTCCTCGGTCAGCCGGGGCATCCCCGACGTCGCCTTCATGGAGGCCATCGAG
Organism: Kitasatospora putterlickiae; assembly: GCF_039527695.1. NCBI lineage: Bacteria > Bacillati > Actinomycetota > Actinomycetes > Kitasatosporales > Streptomycetaceae > Kitasatospora > Kitasatospora putterlickiae. The sequence continues at coordinate 10,880 of NZ_BAAAKJ010000424.1, read as the reverse complement.
GACGCCCGGCTGCGCGCCGAGAAGGAGCTCGGGGTGGTGCTCCGGTGGTGCTTCGACATCCCCGGCGAGGCCGGTCTGGCCGCCGCCGAGGAGACCGCCCGGCTCGCCGTCGACCTCGCTCCGGAGGGGCTGGTCAGCTTCGGCCTCGGCGGCCCGGAGATCGGCGTCCCGCGCCCGCAGTTCAAGCCCTACTTCGACCGGGCGCGGGCGGCCGGCCTGCGCAGCGTCCCGCACGCGGGCGAGACCACCGGACCGGAGACGGTCTGGGACGCGCTGCGGGTGCTCGGCGCCGAGCGCATCGGCCACGGCACCCAGGCGGTCAACGACCCGGCGCTGCTCGAACACCTGGGCGAGCACCGGATCCCGCTGGAGGTCTGCCCGACCTCCAACATCGCCACCCGCGCGGTGGAGCGGATCGAGGACCACCCGCTCAAGCGGATGGTCGACTCCGGGCTGCTGGTGACCGTCAACAGCGACGACCCGCCGATGTTCGGCACCGACCTCAACACCGAGTACGCGGTGGCGGCCAGGCTGCTCGGGCTGGACGAGGCCGGGGTGGCGGCGCTGGCGAAGAACGCGGTGGAGGCGTCCTTCCTCGACGCCCCGGGCAAGGCCCGGCTGGCGGGCGAGATCGACGCCCACCTGACGCGGTGGCGCCAGCACTGACCTGCGCTTTTCCGTCCCCGAGGGCCCCGTCGGCGTGCGCCGGCGGGGCCTTTGGTGTCCGATGGCGCCGTTCACTCGTTCGAGTGGCGCCATGATGTGGTGCCAAAAAGGCTCGACATGGCGCCACGGGTGTGCCATTCTCTAGCCATGGATCTCACGCCGTACGTCGACAACCTCCGGCACGAGCTCGCGGTGGCCGCGGGCGCGGGCGGAGACGAGGCGCGCGCCCTGGCCGAGCGCCTCACCCTGCCGCTGGAATCGGCCGCCCGGCTGACGCTGCTGAACGCGCTGTCCGACGCCATGGGGGAGGTGACACGGGAGCTGGCCCCCGGCTCGGTGGACGTCCGGCTGCGCGGGCTGGACCCCGAGTTCGTGGTCTCGGCGCCACCGGGCGCCGATTCCTTCCACGACACCGAGCCGGTCGGCGCCGCCATGGTGCCACCGGTGCCGCCGGTGGTGTCATCCGCCGCGTCCGCCCTCTCCGCCGGAGGCCCGGGCGAGGCGGCCGACGACGGCAACACCGCCCGGATCAACTTCCGCCTCCCCGCCCACCTCAAGGCCCGGGTCGAGGAGGCCGCCGGGCAGGAAGGACTCTCGGTCAACGCCTGGCTGGTCCGGGCGGTGGCCGCCGCGCTGGACCCGGGCACGCCCGCCCGGCCCGAGCCGCGGACCAGGCGGGCCACCGGCCAGGGGTTCACCGGCTGGGTTCGGTAGCCGGCCCGCCCACCGCACCATCCATCCGCCAACTCTCACCCTTTCCACCTGCGGAAACGCAGGGCAGAGCCACGAGGACGGGACACCCATGCCTTCTTTCGACACCCCCGACCCGATCAGCGTCACCCTGGAGTTCGACATCGGCTCGGTGCGGATCACCGCGGCCAAGCGCACCGACACGGTGGTCGAGGTGCGCCCGGCCGACCCGGGGTCCGAGGCGGACGTCCGGATCGCCGAGCAGACCAAGGTCACCTGCGCCAACGGCGCGCTGGTCCTCAAGGCCCCGAAGAAGCGCTCGATCTTCGGCCGGGCGGGATCGATCGACGTCACGGTCGAGGTGCCGACCGGCTCGGAGATCCGCGGTGACGTCCCGATGGGCGACTTCACGTTGGAGGGCGTCTTCGGCGACTGCCGGCTCAAGACCTCGGTCGGCCGGATCCAGGTCGGCGAGGCGGCCACCGTCCACCTGCGGAGCGACCACGGGGAGGTCCGGCTGGGGCGGGCCGGCGGGGACGCCGAGGTGCAGTCCTCCGGCCGGATCGAGATCAACGGCGTCGAGGGCGCCCTGACGGTCAAGAACCTCAACGGCGAGACGGTGGTCGGGCAGGTCGGCGGCGAACTGCGGGCCAACTCCTCCAACGGCGCCATCACCGTCGGCGCCGCGCTCGCCGGGGTCGACGCCAAGTCCGCCCACGGCAGCATCCGGATCGGCGAGCTGGTCCGCGGCCGCACCGTCCTGCAGACCTCCATCGGCGACCTGGAGATCGGCGTCCGGGAGGGCACCGCCGCCTGGCTCGACGTGCACACCAAGGTCGGCGGGGTCCGCACCGAACTGGAGGCCTCGAACGCGCCGGGGGAGGCCGTGGAGCAGCTGGAGGTGCGGGCCCGGACCCAGCTCGGCGACATCGTGATCCGGCGCGCCTGACCGGCCGCCGACCCGACCCGGCACAGGGGGAGGACCAGCATGACCACCACCATCAGCACCATCGGCAGCACGCCCGGGCCGGGCACGGCGATCTCCGCCGTCGGCCTGGCCGAACTCAAGCGGCGCGTCCCCGGCGGTCACCTCCGGCTCCACTTCGCCCGCCCCGCCGACCTCGACGCCGCCGCGCGCTGTTCGACTCCTATCGCGGCAGCCGGAGCGCCAGGCCGTCGAGGATGACGTTCAGGCCGTAGGCGAACTTCTCCTGCCGCAGGACGGCCGGGTCGTTGACGGCGTTGGCCGCGGCGTCGGCGAAGGCGTCGGACAGGAACGTGTGGCCGGCCACCGCCTCCTGGGCGGAGGGCATCAACCGGGCGATGAACTCGGCCTCGGTCTGGCCGCTGCGCATCACCGTGGTGAGGAAGGCGGCCTCGGTGGTGCCCATCCCGAGCACGTAGGAGAGCGTGGTGTCGATCGCCCGGGCCGGCTCCGGGAAGCCGGCCGCCGAGAAGAGCGCCGCCATCCGCTCGGAGACGGTGATCAGGTTGGGGCCCAGGTAGACCAGTCCGGCCTGGCCGATGACGGACCCCAGCCAGCGGTGGCGCAGCGTGGTGTCCCGGAAGGCCTCGCAGGTCGAGGTGACGTCGGCCCGCCAGTCGGAGGCGCCGGGGTCCGGGACGGGGATCTCACCGAAGACCTCGTCCACCGCGAGTTCGATCAGCTCGTCCTTGGTGGCGACGTGCCGGTAGAGGGAGGTCGCGCCGGCGTTGAGGCGGGCGCCGAGCTTGCGCATCGACAGCGCCTCGACCCCGTCGGCGTCGAGCATGGCGATCGCCTCGCGGACGATCGCCTCCCGGCTGAGCGCGGGCTGTTCGGGCTCGCGCCGCCGCCGGGCCCACACGGACGGGATCGGGTTCGTCTTGGCGGCCATCGGCCGGTCCTCCCTCTGGGGATCGGTGCAAGGAAATCCCTGCGCACACCGTTCGCACCGAGCGTACAGTAAGCAGGGTTGCGCACGCCGTTCCGCACTGCGTACGGTGTGCGCATCGATAGAACATCGTACGCACTGTCGTGCTTCGGAGGGGAAGAATCATGGAAGGCCGTAACCCACGGCGCTGGTGGATCCTGATCGTGCTGTGCCTCAGCACGCTGGTCCTGGTGGTCGACAGCATGGCGCTGACCGTGGCGGTGCCGTCGATGACCGAGGACCTGAAGGCCACCGCCCAGGACACCCAGTGGATCCTGGACTCCTACATCCTGGTCTTCGCCGGACTGCTGCTGACCTCCGGAAGCCTCGGCGACCGGTTCGGCCGGCGGAAGGTCATGATCATCGGCCTGCTGCTCTTCGGGGCGGCCTCGCTGGCGGCGACGGTCTGCACCAACCCCGGTGAGGTCATCGCGAGCCGGGTGGCGATGGGCGTCGGCGGTGCGCTGATCATGCCCTCGACGCTGTCCATCCTCATCACCGTCTTCGAGGAGGACGAGCGGGGCAAGGCCATGGCGGCCTGGGGCTCGGTCTCGATGCTCGGCCTGGTCGGCAGCCCGGTGCTCGGCGGTGTGCTGATCGACCACTTCTCCTGGCACTCGATCTTCTTCATCAACGTGCCGGTGGTGGTGCTGGCGATCACCGCCGCGCTGGTCCTGATGCCCGAGTCCAAGGGGCCGTGGCAGAAGCCGGACCCGCTGGGCGCGGTGCTCTCGGCGGTCGGCATGACCGCGATGATCTGGTGGATCATCGAGATCCCCAAGCACGGCGCGTTCGGCGGAAGCTCGCTGGTCTCCCTGGCGATCGGGGTGGTGGCCCTCGGCGGCTTCGTGATCTGGGAGAACGTGGTGGCCGAGCCGATGGTCCCGCTGGCGCTCTTCAAGCAGCGCAACTTCAGCGGTGGTTCGCTCTCGCTGACCCTGGTCCAGATCGGCAACGGCGGTCTGCTGCTCGTTCTCACCCAGTACCTGCAGTTCGTGCTGAACTACTCGCCGGTCAAGGCGGGCCTGGCCTTCGTGCCGATGGCGGTCGCCGCCCTGATCGGCAACGGCGCCGGCGCCGGCCTGACCGCCAGGATCGGCTTCCGCCCGCTGGTCCTGGTCGGCATGGGGCTGATGGCCGGCTCGTTCGTCCTGCTCAGCACGGTCGACGCGGACACCGGCTTCACCGTCCCGGCGGTGGCGCTGGCCCTGCTCGGCCTGGGCGCCGGTCTCGCGATGCCGGCCGCGGTCGGCGCGCTGATGGGGGAGATCCCGCCGGAGAAGGCGGGCGTCGGCTCCGCCCTGAACGACACCATCCAGCAGGCGGGCACCGCGCTCGGCATCGCGATCCTCGGCTCGCTGCTGGCCAGCGGGTACGCCGACAAGATGCCGGCGGGCTCCTCCGAGCCGGCCAGGCAGTCGATCATCGGCGCGCTGGCCGAGGCCGGGGCCAAGGGTGACGCGGGCCTGGCCCACGCGGCCCGGGAGGCGTTCACCTCGGCGATGTCCACCACCCTCGTGGTGAGCGCGGTGGGCGTCCTCGCGGCGGCCCTGCTGGCGGCGGTGGTGCTGCGGAACAAGAAGCCCGCCGCCGCGGAGACGCCGGGGACCTCGAAGGAGGACGTCGCCGAGTTGGCGGTGTGACCGGACGGGGCGGGAAGCGACG
>NZ_BAAAKJ010000424.1:5295-5920 GCF_039527695.1 Kitasatospora putterlickiae | reverse complement strand
GGGAGGGGGCCGGCCTTCGGGCGCCGCGGCGGGCGGCGGCTACAGGTTGACGTAGTCCACCGTGTCGTTCCAGTTCCCGCCGTACGGGTAGGCGAGGCGCGTGAAGTCGTAGCAGGAGCCGTTCGACAGGTTGGCCGAGGGGTCCGGGTCGAGGGGGCGGTCGTCGTAGATCTGCATGTTGCCGATGGATCGGTACACACAGGCGGAGCTGGCTTCGCCGCCGAACGACCAGTCGGAGAGGTACTTGGTGCCCGACTGCGACCACTTCAGAATGAGGCCAGTGAAGTTGGAGTGCTCCCAGAGGCAGGCAAAGCCGTAGGTGCACTCGGAGATCGTCTGCGGGGACGGCGTGACCCCGGAGGACCCCGCCGACGCGGCCTTGGCGGCCGCGGCGAGCGCCGGATCGATGACGGCGAGCGCCGCGTCGGCCTCGGCGGCACTGTCGTGGCAGTAGACGGCGCCGCCCGTCACCTCGGTGCAGACACTGGCGCCGTTCCATCCCTTGGACAGGTCGATCTTCTGGCCCCGGTAGGTGGCGATCACCGGCTTGGACGGCGTTGCCTTCGTCGAACCGGCTGACTGCTGGGCGTCGGCGGGCGGGGCCGCCGGTGCGGGCGTCGCCGTG
>NZ_BAAAKJ010000424.1:0-5273 GCF_039527695.1 Kitasatospora putterlickiae | reverse complement strand
TGCCCGCCGGGGCCGCCAGCGCGAGCGCGCCGGCGGCCGCGGTGATGACGGCGAGCGTGCGGAAGGAACGCACGGTCAACTTCTCCTCTGATGAGTCGTGGCAGGACTGTGCTGCCACGAACCCAACGCCCGATCAGCCGTTCGCACAATAGTTCCGACGAGGACCGGTCAATGGCTGGCCGAATTGGCTCAGTGGCTTGATTCGGCGGACTCCACGGGCGCCGCCTCGCCAGGGGCGGCGACGATGCCCCGGGCGAGGACGGCGGTGGACTCCACTTCCTCGCCGCTCCTGCCCCACGGGCTGTCGTCGGTCAGGACGGTCCGGGTGCCGAGCAGCGTCAGGGTCGTCCGGTCGAAGATCCACTCGTAGCGGCTGCCATCGCTCACCCGGGCGACCGCCACCCCGGGCCGCCCGGTGGCGTCGACCGAGTCGTTCACGGTGACCACCCCGGGGATGCGGGCGGCGGCGCGGTAGAGCGCCGAGCTCGTCCGGGGCGGGACGACCGAGTCGCGCAGGAGGTCGCCGATGGTGACGAACGCCTCCTGGTCCGGTCCGGTGGTCGAAGCCGGTCCGGGGCCGTGGACCGGCTGGGTCTCGGCGTAGATCAGCTTCAGCAGGGCGTCGGGATCGGTCGGCAGGGCGGCCAGCAGGCGGTAGGTGGGGGAGTGCAGCGAGCCTTGGGTGACGGCGGGGATCCGTACGTCGGCGCCGTCGCGGCGCAGCAGGCCGGCGCGACCGCCGTCCACGGCGGTCCAGCGCTCGGTGTTCGCCGTGGTGTCCGTGCGCGACATGGTGCCGTCGAGGCCCTCGGTCAGCGCCCTGGCGTGGGCGACCGTCCGGAGGTAGGTGAACTGGGCGTCCTGGGCCGGGGACTGGCGTCGGCCGTAGGCGGCCTTGGCGATCCGGTTGAGCAGTTCGGCGGAGGCGGCGCTGTCGGACGCCGGGCCCTGGGGGGAGAAGGAGTCGGGAGCGAGGGTGACGGCGGTGATGGCGACGGCGGTGGCGATGGCCGTCACCGCGACGAGGCCGCGCCAGCGCGCGGTGAGCGCGGAAAGGGCGCGGGGCCGGGCGAACTCGGCGAGCAGCACGTCACGGCGGACGGCCAGTTGGGAGGGGGAGGGCACCGGGTAGGGCGGCGGGGGGAGCAACCGGGCGAGTTCACGGCGCTCGCCGTGTTCGTTCCACTCGGAGTGGTCGGTGCGTGTGTTGCTCATGGCCGCCTTTCCTGGTGGTGGCCCACGGGCTGATGGCTGACGGTGAGCCCGACCCGGTGTGGCTCGGGGGGGTCCTCGGCGGCCACGATCCGGCGGAGCTTGTCCCGGACGCGCGAGAGCCGCGAACGGACGGTGCCGACGGGTATGCCCAGCGCCTGAGCTGCCTCGGCGTAGCCGAGTCCGGACCAGACGACGAGCGTGAAGACCTCGCGCTCCGGCCCGCCGAGCTGGTCGAGGGCACGGACGGCCGCGGCGGCCGTACCGGCGTCGGCGATCCGGCTGACCACTTCGTCGGCGAAGTCGGGGATCGGATCGCGCCGGGGGAGCCGGGACATCGCGTCCCGGTGCCGACGGGCGGTGCGGGCGGTGTTGCGGAGCACGTTGGTGGCGATGGCCAGCAGCCAGGCCCGGGGATGGAGGACCTCGTCACGGAGCTTCCGCCGGAGCCGCCAGGCTTCGAGGAAGGTGAGGGAGACGATGTCGTCGGCGAGATCGCGGTCCCCGGTGGACCGGTACGCGTGCGCGAAGACCGTGCGAGCGTGCTGATCGTAGAGCTCGGCGAACAGCTGGCGCTCGCCGGCCTGCGTCTGCTTTCTGGACAAGGAGGACTCCACGCAGATCTCGTGTCCGCAGGGCGGGGGTGGTTCCAGATTAGTTTGAGGGTGCCGAACCGCGGTCCTGAAAGTGGGATGATATTCGGTCACAAGGGATGCCCGATGCGGGAAGTTGGGGGTGGCGCGGGTGCGCCCGTGGATGTGGTGGACCGTGGCGGCGGTCTGCGCGGCGACCGGGATCGGCCTGTTGGCCTTCGCGGTGCTGGGGGACCTGGAGAACGCGGACAAGATCGCGAGCGTGACCGGCGCGGTCGTCGCGCTGGCGGGCGTCCCGCTGACCCTGCTCGCCCTGCGGAGGTCGGTGGGCGGGAACGAGCGAGAGGTGCGGGTCCGGGCCGAGCAGGGCGGCATCGCGGCGGCCGGCTCCATCACGGCCGCCGGCACCGCTCCCGGGGACGGGGGTGTCTACGGGGTCGACAAGCGCGACGTGCGCGCCACCGGTCCCGGTTCGATCGCCGCCGGCGGCGACATCGTCGGCCTCGACCTGAACGGGGAGCGTTCGTGACCCGTGACCTGCCGTGGAAAAAGCCGCGCACGGGACAGTCGGTCTCCGAACGGGAGGTCACGGCCTCCGGGCAGGGCGCCGTCGGTGCCGGTGGTGACATCGCACATGCCGCACTCGGTGAGCGGAGCAGTGTCGAGCACACCGAGATGCGGGCCGACAGCACCGGCAACGGGAGGAGCCACCAGGCCGGTCGGGACATTCACCACTACGAGTACCACTATCCGCCGACGCCTGCTGCCGCGCCGTCGGCGGCGGCTTTGGCTCCTCCTCCGGCCGTCCCTGCGGGTTTCACCGGCCGGACGAAGGAGTTGGGCGATCTACTCGTCCTTCTGCATCCCCCCGCCGGCTCCGAGGGCGCTTCGGCGGAACCAGTGCTGGTGGCGTCGGTGCTGGGGATGGGCGGGATGGGCAAGACCACCCTGGCCCTCGCTGTCGCTCACGAGTCGATCAGGCGGGACCTGTTCACCGGCGTGCTTTTCCTGGACCTGCACGGCTACGACGACACCACCCTCGACGCCGACCAGACTCTCGACACAGCCTTGCGCGCCCTGGGAACCGATCCCGAGCGGATTCCGCCGGGGGCCGACCAACGCGCCGCCCTCTACCGCGCCCAGCTGGCCGTGCGGGCGCAGGCCGGGGAACGCGTCCTCGTCCTCGCCGACAACGCCAACGCCGCTGAGCAGGTCCAACACCTCGTCCCTGGTGCTGGTCCCCACCGGCTGCTGGTGACCTCCCGCGATGACTTCACCGCCACCCTTGGCGCCCGGTTGGTAGACCTGGACATCCTCGGCCCTGAGCAGTCTGTCGCTCTCATGGCCACCGCGCTTCGCCTCACCTTGCCCAAGGACCGGCGGATCGCCGACGATCCCGATGGCGCCGCCCGGGTCGCCCAGCTCTGCGGCCACCTGCCCCTTGCCCTGCGGATCGCAGCCGCCCAGTTGGTGGCTGAGCGGGGACTGAAGCCGAGTCGGCTCGCCGAATACCTGCAGGACTTGGACCAGCGCCTCGACGTGCTGGAAGACGGACCGCGGGCCGTACGCGCCGTGCTGGAGCGCTCCTACCAGCGGCTGGCCTTGCCCCACGCCGAGTTGTTCCGCCTGCTTGCGGTCAATCCGGGACCGGACCTGTCTACCGAGACCGTTGCCGCAGTCACCAGAATCAGCAAGCCGAGGGACGTCCGGGCCCGTCTGGTTGCACTGTCCAAGGCCAGCCTTATCCGCCAGGCCCCCGACACCGGGCGCTGGCACATGCACGACCTGGTACGCGCCTACGCCGGTGAACAAGCTGCCCGACACCCCGACCGAGCCGCCGAAGCTCTGCAATGCCTCCTGGACCACTACGCCTTCTCCACCCACGAGGCGGAGGCCTGTATGAATCCGGTGGAACACAGAATCGGCGCAGGCCAGAAATTTAGCGGTCGGGCAGAGGCCCTGGCATGGCTAGACGCCGAGCGCGCAAACCTCGTCGCCATCATCCCTGCCGCCCGCGCCGCAGGTCACCACAAAGCTGCCCGACACCTCACCTCCCACCTCGGCCCCTATCTCCAACAGCGCCGCCGCCTCGAAGACCACCTGGACATCGCTAGGATCGCCTTGGCCGCCGCGCGCGACAGTCACACCCCTGATGGGGAGGCCGCCGCCTGGATTGACCTTGGGAACGCATTGCAGGCTTTGCGTCGATTCGACGAAGCTGAGGCGGCCCATCGCACTGCTATTGCCCAGCACCGGAGCCTCGGCGACCACCACGGCGAGGCCACTGCCTGGAACAATCTCGGAAGCACACTGCAGGATCTGCGGCGATTTGACGAGGCTGAGGTGGCCCATCGCACTGCTCTCACCCACTATCAGGACCTCGGCGACCACCACCGGGAAGCCATCGCTTGGAACCAATTGGGCCACGCGCTACGGGCTTTGCGGCGATTTGACGAGGCTGAGATAGCTCATCGTACTGCTATCGCCCGGCACCAGAGCCTCGGCGGCCACCACGGCGAGGCCATTGCCTGGAGTAGCCTTGGAATCGCACTGTGGGCTTTGCGGCGATTTGACGAGGCTGAGGTAGCCCATCGTACTGCTATCGCCCGGCACCAGAGTCTCGGCGACCACCACAACGAAGCCATCGCCTGGAATAATCTCGGAAGCACACTGCAGAATCTGCGGCGATTTAACGAAGCTGAAGTAGCCCATCGCACTGCTCTCACCTACTATCAGGACCTCCGTGACCATCACCGGGAAGCCATCGCCTGGAGCGGCCTTGGAATCGCGCTGTGGGCCTTGCGGCGATTTGACGAGGCTGAGGTAGCCCATCGTACTGCTATCGCCCGGCACCAGAGTCTCGGCGACCGCCACATCGAGGCCGCCGCCTGGAACGAACTCGGCATCACTCTGCAGGAACTGCGGCGATTCGACGAGGCAGAAACAGCCCATCGCGCTGCTCTCGCCCACTATCAGGACCTCGGCGACCGCCACGGCGAGGCCATCGCCTGGAGCAACCTCGGCACCGCGCTGAGAGGTCGGGGGGCGGCAGTGGAAGCGGCGGACGCTGGCGAGCGGGCCATCGCCTTGTTCGAGAGGTTGGACGACCGGCGCCGGCTAGGGAAAGCATCTGACGAGCTCGCCGACACCCTTCTCGCTGCTCAACGCTCTGCTGGCGAAGTGCGGGCGATGCGAGAGGCCTCGGCAGCGGCATACCAGGCATGCGGCGCCGTGGAGGAAGCCGAGGAGGCGCTGAGCAAGGCCGACAAGTAGTCGTGGGTTTCGCCGAATCGACGCACACAACGGGGGTTGAGAGGCGTCGGTGGCAGGAGCGGAGAGCTGCGGCCCGGGGATGTGGTGGTCCCGGTGCTGGCCGGGACCACCGTGACCGCTCGGCAGACGGCCAAGCGGCATAGCTGAACCGCACCGGCTTGGTCGGAGACTCTATGGTGTGGCTGTGACCAGGGG
>NZ_BAAAKJ010000423.1:9191-9603 GCF_039527695.1 Kitasatospora putterlickiae | reverse complement strand
CTCGCCGGCGAGTACGCCCACGCCGCCGGCGCGCTGCGCATGCAGGACGGGCGCAACGCCACCGCCATGGCCTGCTTCTCGCGCTCCCTCGGCTGGGCCGAACTCGCCGAGGACCCGGCCACCCAGGTCGCGGCGCTCAGCGACATGAGCTTCCTCGCCCGCCTCGACGGCGACCCCGGCGCGGCCCTCGGCTACGCCCATGAGATCGTCCGGGTCGCCCCCGCCCGGCACTGGGCCGGCGCCATGGGCCAGATCGGCCTGGCCCGCGCCCACGCCATGACCGGCGACGTGCGCGCCACCGTCCGCCACATCGCCCGCGCCCGGCACCACCTCGACCACATCGGCGCGCACGACGAGTCCGACGCCGCCTGGCTGTCCATCGCCTCGATGCGGCTGCGGGTCGAGGCGGACG
>NZ_BAAAKJ010000423.1:4439-9164 GCF_039527695.1 Kitasatospora putterlickiae | reverse complement strand
CCCGGCCGCCGCCGTCGACGACCCCCGGCTCGCCCGCCGCGCCGTGGACGCCGCCCAGACCGCGCTCGCCCTGCTCGCCCCCGACCAGCTCCCGTCCCTCCGGCTGCTGTTCACCGTCCGGGTGGCCGACTGCCACCTGCTCGCGCACGATCCGAGGGCCGCCGCCGAACTGCTCGGCTCGGTCCTGGCGACGTGCGGCGGCGAGGACGGGCTGCCGCCTCTGGCCCGGCGCGAGCTGGCGGGGCTGCGCAGCCGCCTGGTCGGGCACGGGCTCGCGGGCTGACCGCACCGGGGACGGGCCGCCGGGGGGCGCCTTCCGAACTGGTGGAGCGTCAGCATCCACCGGTGCGCCGCCGATCGCGACGTCGCGTCGGCCCGTGGCCCCGCTGGGACATCCGCGACGAGTGGCGCGCGGCCTGGACCCGAAGATCCGGGCCGTCCACGCCGCGGTGTGCCGCGCCCGCCGGGGCGACCCCGGTTCGTGGCCGTCAGAGGGTGGCGAGGAAGGCGTCCAGCTCGCGTGCGAACAGGTCCGGGCGTTCCAGCGGGAGCATGTGGGCGGCGCCGGGGAGGGACAGGTGGCGGGCGTGGGGGACGGCGTCGGCGAGGGCGTGGGCGTTGGCCAGGATGTCGGCGCCGTCCAGGTCGCCGGTCAGCACCAGGGTGGGCGTCGCCGGCTCGCCGAGCCGGTCGGCGGCGCCCGCCTCCTGGGGCCGGCCGGCGCCGAAGCCGGCGGCGTGGCGCAGCACGTTGGCGGTCGCGGAGGCGCGCAGCCGTTCCCGTAGCGCGCCGTCCACCTGGGCGGGGGAGCGGTGCGGGCCGTCCACCCACATCCGCAGGAAGTGTTCCACGAACCGGCCCACCCCCTCCTCGCCACCGGCACCGAGGGCGGCGATCTGCCGCTCGGTGTGGTGCTTCACGAACGGGTCGGTGAACGGTCGTCCGCTGATGCCGGGTGCGGTGAGGACCAGGCCCGCCACGCGTTCGGGGTGGGTGAGCGCGGTGTCCAGGGCGGTGCGGGAGCCGAGCGAGAGCCCGACCAGTACGGCGCGCGGCAGGTCCAGGTGCGCGAGCAGGGCCCGCAGGTCGTCGTGGTGGGCGTAGTCGCCGCTGACGGTGGAGGAGCGGCCGTGACCGCGGGCGTCGTAGCGGACGACGCGGTGGCCGCGGGCGGCGAGGCGGGCGAACTGCTCGTCCCAGCTGTGCCGGTCCAGCAGGCCGCCGTGCAGCAGGACGACGGCGGGCCCGGTGCCTTCGGCGATCTCGTAGGACAGCCCGCCGCCCGTGACGGGTGCGGTGCCGGTGCGCGTCCCGGTCATGTTCCGTCCGTCTCCCGATCGTCGTCGCGGCCCGCGCGGTCGCGCTGTCCGGCCGTTCGCTCCAGCTCGTGGAACACCTCGCCGAGCCGGTCGAGCACCCGCAGGGCGGTGGCGACCTCCGCCGGGTCCAGGTCGCCGAGGTGGCGCCGCAGCGCCTCGTGCTCGGCGCCCCGCACCCGGGCGAGCACGCTCTCCCCCCGCGCGGTGAGCCGGACCAGTGAGGAGCGCCGGTGTTCGGGGTTGGCGACGGTCTCGGCCAGCCCGAGCGCCTTGGCGTCGTTCACCAGCCGCTGGACGGGCTGCCGGTCCAGGTCCAGGGACCGGGCCAGCTGCGGCACGGTCCGCGGCCCGCCGCGCCGCAGCGCGTCCAGGACCGCGTGCTGACCGGCGGTCATGCCGGTCCCGGCCAGTCCGCGCTCGACCGCCCGCACGATCACCCGGTGGACCGGCCACAGCCGGCGGATCACGTCGTGCAGCAGCCCTTCCACGGCGGGTCCGTCCTCGCCCGCGCCCTCACTGACACTCATGGTGTCATCATGACATCGGCGATGTCATCTGTGAACCCGGACCGGTGGCGGAGGTCGAGCCGGCTGAGCGCGGGGGAGGGTCCGGATCGCCGTCAGGGGCGGGCGGTGGTCGCGTCGTGCTCCAGGCGGGCCCGCAGGGTGCGGGCGAAGTCCTCGGCGCGGGCCAGTTGGACGCGCAGCTTCTCGACCTGTTCGGTGGCGGCCTGTTCGTAGCCGCGTACGCGCTCCAGGAGTGCTTCGCGCTGGTCGGCGCCGAGAGCGTCGTCGGCGTCGAGGCGGTCGGTGGCGTCGAGCAGGTCGCGCATCTGGTCGAGGGTGAAGCCGAGCGGCTTCATCCGGCGGATGACCATCAGTCGTGCGACGTCGTTCTCGGTGTAGAGGCGGAAGCCGCCCTGGGAGCGGGCGGAGGGGGTGACCAGGCCGGTCTCCTCGTAGTGGCGGATGGTGCGCAGGGACAGCTCGGTCCGTGTGGCGACTTCGCCGATCCGCATGTGCCTACCGTCCACGCCCGTGGCCTCCTGGCCCTTCTCGCCGCCGCCGGCCGGGGCCTCTCCGGGCCTCGCCGATCCCTACCCTAACGTTAGGGTAGGGTTTCGGTGGTGAGGGTGGCCCGCCGCCGTGCCGCCTGCCGTGTCCGGGGTGATGCCGCCTCCGGTGAAGATCCGGTCCTCGCGGGAGAGGCGCGTGCGCGAGCCTGTGCCGCCCGCCGCCGCCTGCCCCGCCGTGACGCTTCGCCCCCGGACGTGAAGGGGGCCGCGCGTTCGCGCGGACACGACCCCGTCCCTTCTCCGACGTCCGGCACCGCACTCCCGGGGCCGTTCGCGGGGTGCCGGCCCGGCCCCCCGCGCTTCCCGCCGCCCCGGCCTGCCTGAAGGGGCGCCCGAGCACGACAGGTGGCCCGTCCTTGTCCTCTCCCGCCGTGTCCCCGGCCGAGCGCCTTCGCGGCCTCAAGCCGGACTGGCTGTCCGACCCGAAGGTCTGGCGCACCGAGGTCCTGGCCGGCCTGGTCGTCGCCCTCGCGCTGATCCCCGAGGCGATCTCGTTCTCGATCATCGCCGGGGTCGACCCGAAGATCGGCCTGTTCGCCTCGTTCACCATGGCCGTCACCATCGCGATCGTCGGCGGGCGCCGCGCGATGATCTCCGCCGCGACCGGAGCCGTCGCCCTGGTCATCGGCCCGCTCAACCGTGAGCACGGTCTCGGCTACCTGGTGGCCGCCGTCATCCTCGCCGGTGTCTTCCAGATCGTGCTCGGCGCGCTCGGCGTGGCCAGGCTGATGCGGTTCGTGCCGCGCTCGGTGATGGTCGGCTTCGTCAACGCCCTGGCGATCCTGATCTTCATGGCGCAGATCCCCCATCTGGTGGACGTGCCGTGGGCGGTCTATCCGCTGCTCGCCGGCGGCCTGGCCCTGACGGTGCTGTTCCCGAAGGTCACCAAGGCGGTCCCGGCGCCCCTGGTGTCCATCGTGGTCCTGACCGTCATGACGGTGGGCGCCGGCATCGCGGTGCCCACCGTCGGGGACGAGGGCACACTGCCCTCGTCCCTGCCGGTGCCCGGCCTGCCGGACGTGCCGTTCACCCCGCACACCCTGACCGTCATCGCCCCCTACGCGCTCGCGATGGCGCTGGTGGGCCTGATGGAGTCGCTGATGACCGCCAAGCTGGTCGACGACATCACCGAGACCCGTTCCAACAAGACCCGGGAGTCGATCGGCCAGGGCGTCGCCAACATCGTCACCGGCTTCTTCGGCGGGATGGGCGGCTGCGCGATGATCGGCCAGACCATGATCAACGTGAAGGTGTCCGGCGCCCGCACCCGCCTGTCCACCTTCCTCGCCGGCGCGTTCCTGATGGTGCTGTGCGTCGTCTTCGGCCCCGTCGTCTCCGACATCCCGATGGCCGCCCTGGTCGCCGTCATGGTGATGGTGTGCTTCGGCACCTTCGACTGGCACTCCATCGCCCCCGCGACCCTGCGCCGGATGCCCGCGGGCGAGATCGCCGTCATGGTGATCACCGTCGCCTGCGTCGTCGCCACCGGCAACCTCGCCGTCGGCGTCGTCGTCGGCTCGGTCACCGCCATGGTCGTCTTCGCCAAGCGCGTCGCCCACCTCGCCGACGTCACCGCCACCACCGACCCCGACGGGCGCACCGTGGTCTACCGGGTCACCGGCGAGCTGTTCTTCGCCTCCAGCAACGACCTCGTCGGCCGGTTCGACTACGCCGGCGACCCCGACCGGGTCGTCATCGACCTCTCCGACGCCCACATCTGGGACGCCTCCTCCGTCGCCACCCTCGACGCCATCGAGGCCAGGTACGGCCGGCGCGGCAAGACCGTGGAGGTCACCGGCCTCAACGCGCCCAGCGCCGACCTCCGCGGCAGGCTCTCCGGAGAACTCACCGGCGCCCACTGACCCGCACCGCCGGCCCGCTCCGGATGTGACCGGGATCACCCCGCCGTGAAAACCCGCGGGTCGATCCCGGCGTCTAGCAGGTGTGAAACGCGCCAAGGCGGCACCGCCGCAGGAACTGGACGAGGAGGCCCTCCTCCACCGGGTCGCCCGGGGGGACCGGGCCGCCTTCGAGGAGCTGTACCGGCGCACGTCGCCCTGGCTGGCCGTGCGGCTGCGCCGGCGCTGCGCGGACGAGCAGCTCGTCGCCGAGGTCATGCAGGAGACCTACCTGGCGGTGTGGCGGGCGGCCGGCTCCTTCGTCGGCGGCCGCACCGGCGGCACGGCCGTCGGCTGGCTCTGGACGATCGCCGCCCGCCGCCTCGTCGACGCGTTCCGCCGCCGCGCCCACCACGCCGAGCCCCCGGCCGCCGCCGCCCCGCACCCGGTGGAGCCGAACCCGTACCGCGGCGCGTGAGCGCCCCGTCACCCT
>NZ_BAAAKJ010000423.1:0-4362 GCF_039527695.1 Kitasatospora putterlickiae | reverse complement strand
CCTGGTGGCCACCGTCGGCGGCGACGTCGGGGACGCGCTGCGCCGGCTCGCGCCCGAACTCAGGGACGTCCTGCAGGCGATGGTGCTCGACGGACTGTCCGTCCGGGAGACCGCCGTGGTCCTCGGACTGCCCGAGGGCACGGTCAAGACCCGCGCCCGCCGGGCCCGGATCGCGATGCGGGAGGCACTGGCATGAGCGGTACGGAACACGCGTCGGCACGGCTCATCGACGGCTACGCGCGCCTCACCCCGGGCCCCGGCCCCGGCCCCGATCCCGCGCTCGACCCCGACCCCGACCCCGCCTTCGACCTCACCGCCGACGAGGTGTGGGCCCTGGAGGCCCACCTGGAGACGTGCCGCACCTGCCGTGACCGGCTGGCGGCCGCCGTCGCCGACGGGGCCCCCGCCGTCGGGGCGCTCACCGAGGCCGTCTGGGCCGACCTCGCCCCACGGCTCGCCGCCGTCGCCCCCGCCCCGCCGCGCCGCCGCCTGATCGCCCGCCTCGCGACCTGGACGACACCCGCCATGACCCCGTGGCTGGCCATGGTCCTCGCCGTCACCCTGCTCGCCCTGCTGCTCGACCTGACCGGCCCCGGCTCCGGCCGGATCTCCCTCGTCCTGCTGCTCGCCCCCGTCCTGCCGGTGGCCGGCGTGGCGGTCTCCTGGTCGCGCGGCCTCGACCCCGCCCACGAACTCACCACCGCCACCCCGCGCGCCGGCCTGCCACTGGTACTGCGCCGCACCGTCGCCGTGCTCGCCGTGGTGATCCCCGCCCTGCTCGCGGCCGGCTGGGCCACGGGACTGACGGCCGCGCAGTGGCTGCTGCCCTGCCTGGCGTGCACCTCCGCCACGCTGGCGCTCGGCGGACTGATCGGCATGACCCGCGCCGCCGTCGCCCTCACCGCCGTCTGGGCCGCCGCCGTGGCCGCGCCGACCCTGGCCGCCGGCCGCACGCCCGCCCTCCTGCGCGCGGACGGCCTGCCGCTCTGGTGCGCGCTCCTCGCCCTCGGCGCCGCCGTCGTCCTCGCCCGCCGGGGCGCCTACACGGCCCAGGCGGGCACCCGTTGAACCCCCGAGCCCTCCGGAAGAACAGGACCCCCGCGATGCCCGCAGTGAACGCGGCCGACCTCGCCCCCACCCGCTACGCCTGGGAGATCCGGGCGAGCGGACTCAAGGTCAGAGCCGGCCGCCGGCGGCTGGCCGTCGACGGCCTCGACCTGACCCTCGGCACCGGCGTCCACGGCCTGCTCGGCCCCAACGGCGCCGGCAAGACCACCCTCATCCGCGCCCTCGCCACCGTGCTGCGCCCCGCCGGCGGCGAACTGGAACTCCTCGGCCGGCCCCTCGGCGGCCCGGGCGACCACCGGGCGCTGCGCCGCCGGATCGGCTACCTGCCGCAGGAGTTCGGCTACTACAAGCGCTTCACCGTCCGGGAGTTCGTCGAATACATGGCCTGGCTGAAGGAGGTCCCCGCCGCCGAGATCCCGGCCGCCGTGCAGCGCGCCGTCGAACGGGTCGGCCTCGCCGACCGCGCCGATCAGCGGATGAAGGCCCTGTCCGGCGGCATGGTGCGGCGGGCCGGCATCGCCCAGGCCATCGTCAACGACCCGGCCGTCCTGCTGCTCGACGAACCGACCGTCGGCCTGGACCCGGCGCAGCGGCTGCGCCTGCGCCAACTGCTCCAGGAACTCGGCACGGACGCCTGCGTCGTCGTCTCCACCCACCTGGTGGAGGACGTCGCCGCCGCCTGCACCGACGTGCTGCTCCTCGCCGAGGGACGGCTCCTCTTCCAGGGCACCCCGGACCGGCTCGCGGCCGCCGGCGGCCCGGAGCACGAGGGCGACAGCCCGCTGGAGCGCGGCTACTCGGCCCTGCTCGCCGCCCCCGCGCGCACCGGAGGTGCCTGGTGAGCCTCCCGTCCAGGGTGCTCCGCACCGAACTGCGGCGCTCCGTCGCCCCCTGGGCCGGCGCCACCGTCCTGGCCCTCTCGCTCGCCCTCCTCGAACTCGCCCCCGGGCCGTGGTCGAAGGGCGCCACCCTGTGGACGGCCCAGTGGACGTCCATGGCCCTGTGGACCCGCCACCTGCTGGTCCTCCTGTGGCCGCTCGCCCTCGGCCTCGGCGCGCTGCAAGGCCTCCGCGACCACCGCTCCCGCACGGCCGAACTGCTCGCCACCACCCCGCGACCGGCCCGCCACCGCGCCGCCGCCCTCGCCGGCCCGACGGCGCTCGCCCTCGCCGGGGCCTTCCTGCTGCTCGTCCTCCTCGGCGCGGTCCGGCTGCTCACCACCGGCGCCGCGACCACCGGCGCCGGCTGGCTGCCGATCTCACTCGTCGGCGCGCTCGCCCTCGCCGCCGGGGCCCTCCTCGGCATGGGCGCCGCCCGCGTCCTGCCGTCCGTCCTCACCCCGCCCGCCCTGGCCGTCGCCGCCTTCGCGCTCACCAACGCCCTGCGCCAGACCACCGACGCCGCCGTGCCGACCTCCGCCGTCCCGAACCGGCTCTCCCTCCTCTCGCCGGCCACCGCCGACGTTCGCCAGACCCTCTTCACCCTCTCCGCCCCCGTCCACCTCGGACAGACCCTCTGGCTGCTCGGCCTGGCCGCCACGGGCCTCGCCCTGCTCGCCGCCGCCACCCGCCGCACCCGGCTGCTCGCCCTCACCCCGCTCCTCGCGTGCGGGGCGCTCGCCCTGCTCGTGCTCCCCGCCGACCCGCGCGACACCTATGTCCTCGACCGGGCCGCCACCGCCCAGGTCTGCGACGGCCCGGTCTGCGTGACGGCGGCCCACCGGGCCCGCCTCGACGAACTCGCCGGCCCCGGACGGGACGCGCTGGGCCTGCTGCGCACCGCCCTCGGCGACCGGGCGCCCACCGCCGTCCGCGAGAGCACCGCCCCGCGCGCCATCAGCGCCACGCCGGAACGCCCGCGCGACGCGCTGCTCGTCGACTTCGACGACCCGGTACTCGCCGCCGCCGGGGGAGAGGCGCTGACCCGGGCCCTGGTCGGCCAGGGCATCGCCCCGCTCTGCCACCCCCGCAGCGACCGCGAGAGCGGCACCCTGTCGGGGACGGTCGCCCAGAGCATCGCCGCCGCCTGGGTCCTCGGCGACCTGCGGCCGCTCGACGGGACCATGCACAGCGCCCGGGACCAGACCAAGTTGGCCGCCCCCGCCTGGCAGGCGTTCAGCGCGCTGCCGCCCGCCGAACAACGGCAGCGGATCGCCGCCCTGCACACCGCCGCCGTCTCCTGCGCCGACGACCCGCTGGACACGCTGACCGGAGGCGCACTCCGGTGAGGTGGCTGACCCTCTACGCCCGATCGCGCCAACTGCCGCTCGTCCTTGGACTGTTGGTCGCCCTCGCGATCCTCGCCCGGCTCGGCGGCGCCGCCGGCCCGCGCCGCTCCGCCCTCCTCCTCGCCGCCGGGGCGATCGCCCTGACCGCCGGCCTCGGCAGCCCGGACCCCGCCCTGGACCGCACCGCCGCCCTCCGCTGGCCACTCCACCGCGCCGCCCACGTCCTGCTCGGCACCGTCCTCACCGCCGCCCTCCTTCCCCCCGGCCTCCTCACCCTCCGCGACAGCGCCGGCCTCACCGGCCTCGCCGCCCTCGGTGCCGCCTGCTTCGGCCGCCCCTACGCCTGGCTGCCCCCCTTCACCTGCCTCGCCGCCGCCTTCCTCCTCCCGCCCGCCCCCGACCTCGCCACCCGACTCCTCACCTGGCCCCTCCTCCCGCCCGGCGCCACCCCCGCCACCCTCACCGCCCTCACCCTCGCCGTCACCGGCACCACCGCGTACGCCCTCGCCGGGCCCCGGCGATGATGGGCACGTGTTCTACGAAGACCTCAGCGTGTACGAGTACCAGCCCTACGACACCTTCGGCGACCGGGAGTCAGGCGTCTACGCGGTCCGCTTCCGCCCGACCTACACCTGCCTGAACATCGGCTGGCTGGAAGCCGGCCACCCGTACCCGACCGGGCCGGTGCCCGCCGCCTTCCTGGAGAAGCTGAAGGCCGTCCAGCGGGTCCAGTGGATGAACGTCTGCCTCGGCTGGCACGACTGCGACCTCTGCCCCGACGCGGAAACCCCGGAAGGGAACGGGGAACTGCGGATCCCCGGCGAGCCCGGCACCGCCTACGCCGCCCCCTTCCTGATCACCCACTACATCACCGTCCACGGCTACCACCCGCCCCAGCCCTTCATCGACGCCGTCCTCGCCGTCGACCTCGACACCTGGGCCGCCGCCCGCTGGCCCGACGTCCCCTTCCCGTGGATTCCGGAGGACGCCGAACGCCTGGTGGACTACTAGGACCAACGCCGTTCAGTTAGGCGTGGGGCCTGCATGTCAAGGCCGGTAGGCAAAGC
>NZ_BAAAKJ010000422.1:1662-2083 GCF_039527695.1 Kitasatospora putterlickiae | reverse complement strand
GCGGCGGCCCGGTCCGGGCCGGAGGCGACGGCGTCGACGAAGTTCTCGAACGCGGCGAGCGGCCCGGCGCCGTACGGGGTGCCGTACAGGGAGATCCGGCGGGCGTCGTCCACCGGTACGTCGACTCCGAACGCCGAGGCGGTGATGCGGCCGTAGCCGCCGATCAGCACGTAGAGGCCGTCCGCCCCCAGCCGGTCGTGCACCAGGGCGAGCAGCGCGGTGTCGCCCTCCGGGAGCGCCAGCACGTAGGTGGGTACGCCGGTGCGCTCGGCGAGGGCGGCGATCTCCGGGGCGAGCGAGCGCGGCAGTTCGCGCGGCTGGGCGGCCGAGACGTAGACCGGGTTCTTGCGCAGTTCCCCGGCCAGGCGCTCGGACCGGGTCGTGCCGTCGGCGGGCTGACCCGCCGGCGCGGTGGCGGCGG
>NZ_BAAAKJ010000422.1:0-1656 GCF_039527695.1 Kitasatospora putterlickiae | reverse complement strand
GTCGCCGTGGACGCCGCCGGGGTCGCCGTGGGAGTCGGGTCGGCGGCGACGGCCGTTCCGGCGCCGCCGAGCAGGAGGACCGCCGCGAGCGCCGTGCCGACCCCGAGCGTCCCGGTCCGTCTCCGTATCCCTGTCGGTGTCCGCATCGGCGCCCCTCCTGGTGGTTCGGCCGGTCACTCTACCCGGGCCCGGTCCGGACGGCTGTGGGGCGGGTGCGGGTGCCCGGACGTGGGCCGGAGCACGACGGCGCGGGCCGGAGCGGGATGAGGGGGTGTGAGGTCCTCGGCGCCGGACTCGCCGCCCCCCCGTCCTCCGCTCGCCTGCCCGCCGCGTGGGCGGGTCAGCCGGCGGGGGCGCCGAGGGGGCGGGTCCGCTGGGTGTCGGAGTCGAAGGCGCGGGCGGCGTCGAAGGTGCCGGTGAGGTCGGGGTGGCGGCCGAGGAGGGTGTGGGCGAGGGTGACGGCCTCCGGGGGGAGGCGGCGGGTGAGGCCGAGGTGGGGGGACCAGCGGCCGGGGAGGTAGTGCGGGTCGGGGTCCTCGGCGTGCTCCAGGACCTCCCAGACCCGGTGGTGCAGCCGCATCAGCCCGAGCGTCGGGACGACCGACCAGCTGAGCACCCGGCGCCGGCTGCGGGCGGAGAAGGAGAGCAGGCCGGTCAGCCGGACGGCCGGCGGCAGGGCGTCGGCGAGGAGTTCGTCGAGCCGGTCGGCCGCCCCGGCGGGCATCCGGGCGCAGGCGGCCAGGGTGAGGTGGGGGCGGTGGCCGGGGTGCGGGTTGTGGGCGAGGCTGTCCACCCCGCCGTCGGCGAGCCGTCGCCAGACCGCGCGCACGGCGCCGTCGAGCGGCGGGTCGCAGAGCAGCTCAACGGTCCGCACGGGCGAGGTCCTTGGCGTACCAGATCTCGGCGTAGCGGCGATCGCTGTAGGCGGGGATCTCCTGGTAGCCGTGCCGGACGTACAGCGCGCGGGCCTCGACCAGATCGAGCCGGGTGTCCAGGACGATCCGCCCGGCGCCGAGCGCCCGCGCCGCCTCGTCGACGGCGGCCATCAGCCGGGTGCCGCCGCCGGTGCCGCGCCGTGCCGGGCGGATGTAGACCCGGGTCAGCTCGACGGTGGTGGCGTCGACCACGCGCAGCCCGGCGCAGGCGGCGTCCTCGCCGTCGTAGCGGCCGATCAGGAAGACCCCGGTGGGCGGGGCGAGGTCGTCGCTGGGCGAGGCGGCGAGCCCGGTCTCGATCTCCTCGGGCGTGCCCTCCCGTCCGAGGTGCAGCCGGTAGTAGCTGTTGGCGACGTCGAGGTAGTAGTCCCGCAGCAGCGCCAGGGCCGCCGCGGATCCGACGTCGGCGGGCGCGATCGCCCAGAGTTCGGTCGTTCCGCGCTGCGCACTGATCGTCATGCGCGCATTATCGGTCGGCCGCCGCCTCCGCCGCGAGCCCTTTTCGATCATGGCCGCCCCGGTGCGCCGGGCGGGTGACGGGGGGATTGGCCGGTCGGCGCGGCGGGGGAGCAGTGGGGTTATGGACAGACCATCAGATAGTCGTATTGGTGGGGGGTTGGCGGCGCGTCGGCGTCGGCGGGGGCGGAACGGACTGGTCGCCGCGGTGTGCCTGGCGGCCGCGGTGGCGGGTTGCGGCGTCCCGGGCGGGGGCGGCGCGGTG
>NZ_BAAAKJ010000421.1:0-4722 GCF_039527695.1 Kitasatospora putterlickiae | reverse complement strand
GGCGGCGAGCGCGGCGGCCAGCTGTCGTACCGGCTGGCCGCGGGCCCCAACCGGGCCGCCGCCGTGCACCGGCTGGCGCCTGCGGAGTGGGTCGGCGCGGGCCCGGTCGAGGACTTCCCGCCGGGCGAGCCGGTCCGGCGCACGGTCGACGGGCTGGCGGTGGTCGTGGTCCACGACGAGAACGACGACTGGCACGTCCTCGCCGAGCGCTGCGCGCACCTGTCCGGTCCCCTGGCCGAAGGCACCGTCGTGGACGGCTGCCTGCGCTGCCCGTGGCACGGAAGCGAGTTCCGGCTCCGCGACGGCGAGGTCGTCCGCGGCCCGGCCACCGCGCCCCAACCGGTCCTCCAGGCCCGGGCCCTCTCCGGCCACCTGGAGATCCGCCTGCCGGACGCGGGCTGAGGACCGACGCCGAGCCCCCCGTGCGAATCGGCGACGCGACCATCTGGTCCTAGCCGCGTGCACGGGGCTCACCCGGCCGATGAATCGGGTACCGACACGATCGAACGGGAGCTGCGCCGCCGATGCCCCAGACCGGGCGGAAGTTGCCCGACCTCCCCCTCGGGCGGGCCCGGGTCGGGTCCGGGTCCGTCAGCTTCGTGGACGCCTCGGCGGGGCCGACCGGCGCTGGACGGTCACGTCAGCGCGACGCTGACCTGCGAGCCGAGGTCGGCGAACCCGAGGGCGGCCGCCACGCTCCGGGAGGCCGGAACCCGGGCGCGCCATTGCGGCAGCAGATCCTGCGCGAGCGCGTGCCGCACCGCCGCGGAGCCGGTCAGCCGGGCGAGGCCCCGGCCCCGCCGGCCGGGCGCGGTCAGCACCGCCAGGTGAGCGGTGCGGGCGGGCCAGTCACGGTAGCCCGCCGCGGCGGCGACCCGGCCGTCCAGCCGGACGACGAACGCGGGCGAGGTGATCTCGTCGAGACCCGCCTCGTCCGCGTCGGCCTGCCCGGCGGCCCGTTCGAGAGCCGTCAGTTCCGGGTGTCCAGCCGGCAGGCGCTCGACGGACAGGCCGCCGGGGGCCACCGGCCGGAAGGCGGCCTCCGAGACGTAGGCGAGCGCGGCCGGGCCGATCACCCGACCGATCGGAAGCGTCCTCGCGAGCACCGAGGCGTCGGCCAGGTCGGCGGCGGGCACACCGGCCACGGCCTCGCGGACCCGGTCGGCGTCCGCCTCGGTCGGCGCCGTGACGACGGTGGCCCCGCCGAGGAGCACCACGCCCACCCAGCCGGGCGGGCAGAACCTCGACCCGGGAGCGGCCACCACCCGGACCTCGCCCTCCTCACCGAAGACGACCGGCACCGAGGCCAGGTCCCGCCACAGGCCCCGGGCCCGGTCCAGCAGCAGAGGATCGTTCACCATGGCCCGATCCTGCCAGGCCCCTCCTGGGGGAATCGGCCGAACACGGATACGGCCTCGCCCGTGAGCTGTCGGCGCCTCGGGGCTTCGGCGCCGGCGCGCAGCGCCGCCAGCACCCGGGCCAACAGGGTCTCCAGGGGCGAGCCGGCCGAGGGCCTGGTAGGCCGACCAACCGTCGCCGCCGGCGGTGCCGAAATGTGGGCGGGGCGGGCGCTCGGCCTGCTGTGACCCCAGGGCACACCCACGCTGCTGTCGCCTGTTCGCGCCGCGAGCGCCTCGGCAGAACACGACCCACCACGCTCCGCCACAGCTCCGGGGTCTGGCGGGCGGGCGCTCGGCGCGCTCTTGATTCAGACCATCGGGGTCTACCGGCCCCAGGGGGACACCGCACTGCTGTCGCCTGTCGGCGCCACGTGCGTCTCGGCGAAGCACGACGCGCCAGGTTCCAGCACAGCGCTCGGGTGTGGGGGCGGGCGCTCGGCATGCTGTTGATCAGACCGCCCCGGGTACACCCACGCCGCTGTCGCCTACCCGTGCCCCGAGCGTCTCGGCGGAGCACGGCGCGCCAGGTTCCGCGCGGCGCCCGGGTCTGGCGGGCGGGCGCTCGGCGCGCTGTTGATCAGACCGCCCGTGGCACACCGCTACTGCTGGTCGCCTGCCCACGCCCCGAGCGCCTCGGCAGAACACGACCCACCAGGCTCCAGCACCTCTCCCCGGTGTGGGGCGGGGCGGATGGGGCAGGCGCTCGGCATGGTGTTGATCAGACCGCCCGGGGTGTACCGGCCTCAGGGGGATAGCGCGCTGTTGGTCTCCTGTCTGCGCCGTGAGCGCCTGGACGGGGGCAGTCGGGTGTTGGACCTCGGGACGGGGACGGGGGTGGTGGCGCTGGCCGCCGCGCGGAGCGGGGCGCGGGTGACGGCGGTGGACCTCTCGGCGTGGGCCGTGCTCGCGGCCTGGGTGAACGCCCGGCTGCGCCGTGCCCGGGTCGAGGTGTGCCGGGGCGATCTGACCGGGCCCGTCGACGGGCGGCGCTTCGACCTGGTGACCGCCAATCCGCCGTACGTGCCCGCCGAGGGCCCCGGTCGCCCGACCGGGCCGGCGCTCGCCTGGGACGCCGGGCCGGACGGGCGGCTGGTCCTGGACCGGATCTGCCGGGAGGTGCCGGGACTGCTCGCCGCCCACGGGGTGCTGCTGCTGGTGCAGTCCTCGCTGGCGGGCGTGCCGCAGACGCTGGCCGCGCTGCGCGGGGCGGGGCTGCGGGCGGCCGTGGTGGCCCGGCGCCGGCAGGCGTTCGGGCCGGTGATGACGGAGCGGGCCGGGCTGTTCGAGCGGCTGGGTCTGATCACGACGGGGGTGCGCGAGGAGGAGTTGGTGGTGGTGCGCGGTGTCCGGTGGCGGTGAACCCAGGGACGGCGGCCGCACGCCGGTGCGGGTGACGGTGCTGGCGGAGGGGCCGATCCTGGTGGAGGGCCCGGTCGAGGTGACCGGGCCGGACGGCGTGGTCCGGCTCTGCGAGCGGCCGGTGGTGGCGCTCTGCGCCTGTCGGCGCAGCCGGCACCGCCCGTTCTGCGACACCAGCCACCGCCGGCACGGCGGCCCCGCCACGCAGCGCTCAGCGGGACCCGCCGGGACCGTCGGGCAGGGGTGAGCGCAGCGAGCTGCGGCCGGCCCGCCAGCGGTCCAGCAGGTGGGCGGCGAACCGGTCGTCGACCGTCCCCGCCGCCGCCAGGCCGAACGCGATGTCCTCGGCCAGCCCGGGTTCGGCGGCCGTCAGCGCGTCGATCACCCCGCGCCGGACCAGTTGCTCGTGCACCGCGTCCGCCTCGACGTGCTCGCGGTAGAACAGGGTGCCGTCCGGGCCGGCGCCCAGGCGTTCCAGGGCGGCGGCCAGCCGGGCGGCGCCGGGCGGGGAGGTGATCTCGATGGCGGCGAACTGGCCGACGGCCGCGCCGCGCAGCACCCGGTGCAGCCCGAACAGCGTCATCAGGTTGACCACCGCGAGCGCGGGCGCGGGCACCGCGTCGAGGTAGTGGCCGTAGCCCGGTTCCAGGCCGAGGTCGGCCATCATCCGGGCGAACAGCAGCGCGTGGGCGTTCTCGGGCCGCCCGGCGCCGTACTCGTCGAAGACGACGGTCATCAGCACCGCCTGGGCCGGGCCGTGGATCCTGGGCAGCAGCCACAGCTGCGGGTCGGCCTCCTTGAGGTGGTAGACCGAGCGGTGGACCAGGTACTCGCGGGCCTGCCAGCGCTCCCCCTCCGACTGCAGGTAGGCGGACGGGCCGCCGTCGCCGGAGGCGGTCAGCAGGCGGTCGACGGCCTCGTCGAGCGGCGGCACGGGCCCGGTCTCGGCCCGGACGGCGGCGAGGAACGGGCGTTCCAGGGCGGACCGGAGGGCGAGCAGCCCGGGATCCCACTCCCAGCCGGCGTGGACGCCGGGCAGGCCCCGGTCGTGCATTTCGTAGCAGAGGTGGAGCGCGAGCTGGTGGTCCTCGCTCCACGGGTCGCCGCGCCGGACCGCCGCCTCCCAGCCGGGGCCGTCGGGCGGCGTGCCGGGCGGCTCGGCGCTCAGCAGGTCGAGGACGGCGCCGGAGAGGGGACCCCGGGGCCGCGGTGCCTGGCGGTTCGGTGCCTGGCCGTTCGGTTCCCGGGAGCCGGGAGCCTGGGTGGTGGTGTCGGGTGTTCGCAGGGCCATTCCGGTCCGCCTCCTCCGGGTCGATGTCGCGATCCGGCAGGGCGGCTTCCCCGGATCGGCCCGCGAGGAACCCGCGGGCGGCGGATCGGTGGCCGTCAGGGTGCGGCCGGCCGGGGAACGCGGATGGCCAGGAGGAGGCCGTGGTCGACCGGGGTGGCGGCGGTGGTCAGGTGGCCGGCGATGCGGTCGAGGCGGGCGGTGAGGCCGGCGTCCGGGACGGCGGGCGCCGGGTGGTCGGCGCCGGAAGGAGCGGTGGCGGGGGTGGCGGCGGCGAGCAGACGGGCCGCGCGGGCGCCGGTGGGGGTGCGTTCCGGGGGCCCGAGGGTGGCGAGCAGCAGGACGTCACCGGGCGGGAGGCGCAGGTCGGACTCGTCGTACCGGGCACCGGGACGGGCGCCGAGGGCCGGGCCCACCGGGCCGGGGGCGAAGGCGGCCGCGTCGGCGCGCAACAGGAGCGGAGGCAGTTCGTCGGCGGCGCTCCACAGCAGGTCCCCGGCGCGCGGGTCGTACAGGGCGCAGACGGCGCCGGCCGTCCGGTGGCCGTTGTGCTCGCAGAGCATCGCGTTGAGCACGTCGAGCAGTTCGGCCGGGCCGGCGCCGGTGTGCGCGAGGGCGCGCAGGCCGTTGCGGACCTCGCCCGCCCGGACGACGGCGGCCGGGCCGCGCCGGCCG
>NZ_BAAAKJ010000420.1:2007-11017 GCF_039527695.1 Kitasatospora putterlickiae | reverse complement strand
GCAGCAGCTCACGGCGTTCGATGCCCCGCCGGTGGCCGTTCAGCCCGTCGCGGGCGGCTTCCGAGGGGATGTCGGACGAGGACATCGGCACACTCCCGTTCGAGTCAGGGTGGTGGTGGTCGTGACGCGCGAACAGCCGCGGACGTGCGACGGCGGGGGGAGGCTCAGCGACAGCGACAACGGCGGCGACAGCGGCCGCGGCAGAACGGGACGGGCGCGCCTGCGGCGCCGGCGACGGCCACGGGCCGCCCGGCGGGTATCACGGCGCGCGGTCCCCCGGTCACGGTCGGATCATAGGGCCGCCGCGGACGCCCCGTCAGGCGAACCAGGACTTGACCCTCACACCGGTGTGAACTCCTACCGTGCGGAGCGGGCCGACCGCCCGCCGATCCCCGAACCGTCCCATCCGGACCGCCCGGACCGCCCGGACCGCCCGAACAGGAGCACCGCCATGACCGCCTCCCCCTCCCCCACCCCCGCCGCGCCGCTCGCCCGCACCGTCCGCGGCACCGGCCCCGGACTGCTGCTCGCCCACGGCGCGGGCGGCAGCGCCCACGAGAACTGGGGCCCGCTGCTCGACGACCTCGCCGCCCACCGCACCGTCGTCGCCCCCGACTACCCGGGCTCCGGCGACAGCCCCGACGAACCCGGCGCACGGCACTCGCTCGACGAACTGGCCGACCGCCTGGTGGCCGCCGCCGACGACGCCGGGCTGGCCGGCTTCGACCTCGCCGGCTACTCGCTCGGCGCCGCCGTCGCCGTCCGGATCGCCACCCGCCACCCCGGCCGGGTCCGCTCACTGCTGCTGCTCGCCGGGGTGGCCGGCGGCTCGCGGCAGCTGCGGCTGCGCGCCGACCACGTCATCGCCCTCACCGGGCACCCCGCCCTGTGGGCCGACCACACGCTGACCGGCGTCCTCGGCCGCAGCTGGGTGGACGCGCTGCCCGCCGAGCGGTTCGCCGCGCTGCGCGCCGAACTGGCCGCCGCCCCGGTCCCGGCCGGCTTCCGCTGGCAGTTCGAACTCGCCGGCCGCGCCGACGTGCGCGCCGAACTGTCCCGCGTCACCGTGCCGACCCTGGTCGTCTCCACCACCGAGGACGGCCTGGTGCCGCCCCAGCAGCACCGCACGCTCGCCCGGGGCATCCCCGGCGCCCGGCTGGCCGAGCTGACGTCCGGCCACCTGCCCGTGCTGGAGCGGCTGCCCGAACTGCGGGCCCTGCTCACGGGCTTCCTCACCGGCACCGTCCAGGGCGCGCGCATCGGGTCGTGATCAATGTGCGGGACGCGCCGAGGTTCCGGACGCCGAGGGCGGGCGGGGAGTCGGGTCAACGGTCAACCAGCCGTGGACGAGGGGCCCCGCCCGTGGATTCCAGGTCGGTGTCGTCGGCGGCGTCGATGCCGACCGGCCCCCGGGGAAGCATCCGGTCCAGCCACCCCGGCAGCCACCAGTTGGCCCGGCCGAGGAGCGTCATGGTCGCCGGTACCAGCACCATGCGCACGACCGTGGCGTCGATGAAGATCGCGGTGGCCAGGCCGAGCCCGAACATCTTGGCGGAGGGGTCGTCGGCGACGGCGAAGGACAGGAAGACCGCCACCATGATGAGGGCGGCCGAGGTGATGATCCGGGCGGTGCCCGAGACGCCCTCGACGATCGCCGTGCCGTTGTCGCCGGTGCGCAGGTACTCCTCGCGTACCCGGGAGAGGAGGAACACCTCGTAGTCCATCGACAGGCCGAACAGGATGGCGAAGAGGAACATCGGGATGAACGACACGATCGGAACCGTCGCCTCCAGCCCGATGAGTGCGCCTCCCCAGCCCCACTGGAAGACCGCGACCATGATGCCGTAGGCCGCGCCGATGCTCAGCAGGTTCAGCAGTACCGCCTTGAGCGGTACGAGTACCGAGCGGAAGACCAGCATCAGCAGCAGGAACGACAGCGCCAGCACGGCGGCGACGAACACCGGCAGGCGTTGGCTGGTGCGTTCGCCCACATCGGACAGGCTCGCGGCGGCGCCGCCGACGTGGGCCCTGGCCGGGCCGGGCCCGATCGCCGCGGGCAGCACCTCGGTGCGCAGCCGGGCGATGGTGTCGGCCGTGGCCTTGTCCTGCGGGCTGGTGGTCGGGAACACCACGAGGGTCGCGATGCCGGTGGCCCGGTCGACGTGCGTCGGCGCGACGGACGCGATGCCCGGATCCGCCGCGACCGTCGCGACGAGCCGGTCCAGCACTCCCGGGTCACCGGCGGGGTCCGCGGCGATGACGAGGGGACCGTTGGTGCCCGGGCCGAACCCCTCGGCGACGAGGTCGTACGCGCGGCGCTCGGTACGGCTCTGGGGCAGCGACCCGTCGTCGGGCAGGCCGACGCGCAGGCCGAGCACGGGCAGCGTCGCCGTCAGCAGCAGCCCCACCGCGCCGACCGCGTACGGCACCGGGTGCCGGCTCACGTGCCCGATCCAGCGACGCCACCCGGCGGCGGGGACGGCGCCCGCCTCCGTGTCCCGCCGCCGGCCGGACCGGCCCGGCCGGCCCGCCCGAAGTGCCCGGACGATCCGGCCGGCCCGGCCCAGACGCGGGCCGGCCACGCCGAGGAAGGCCGGCAGCAGCGTCACCGACGCCAGCACCATGGTCAGGACGACGATCGAGACGGCGAGGCCGCCCACCGTCATGAACGGCACGTTCGCGACCGCCATGCCGAGGATCGACACGACGACGGTGCCGCCGGCGAAGACCACGGGCCGCCCCGCCGTGGCCACCGCCCGTCCGGCCGCCTCCTGCGGATCGAGCCCGCGCGCGAGGTACTCCCGGTGCCTGGCGAGCACGAACAGCGCGTAGTCGATGCCCACGCCCAGCCCGACCATGCTGCCCAGGACCGGCGCGAAGGTGGGGACGTCCGTCACCCCCGCCAGGACCGTCATCGTGGCGACCCCGACGGTCAGCCCGAAGACCGCCATGCCGATCGGCAGCGCGGCGGCGACGAGCGAACCGAACGCCAGGAACAGGATGGCGGCCGCGGCGAGGAGGCCGATCAGCTCGCTCAGGCCGCCATCGGCGTCGGAGAACGCGTAGAAGAGGTTCCCGCCCATCTCGACGCGCAGGGGCAGCTCGGCGCGCAGCCGGTCGCCGAGAGCGACCAGGGCGTCGAGGTCCTCGGCCGACAGCCGGCTCTGGTCGGGGTACTGCACCCGGACGACCGCGATCCGCCCGTCGGCCGAGACGAGGCCGCCGCGCACGGCGGTGTCCCCGCCCGCGTCGAGCGCCCCCGCCGGATCGCTCGTGCCGAGCACGTGCGGCAGCCGCGTCACCTCGGCCCGCAGCCGCGTCAGTGCGGTGCGCGCGCCGTCGTCGCCGAAGAACGTCGCACCGCCGTCGAGGGGGGTGACGACCACGTGGGCGGTCATCCCCTCCTGGCCGGTGCCGGCCCGCTCGATCAGTTCGGCGGCCCGCTGGGAGTCCAGTCCCGGTGCGGTCATCGAGTCCGCGGGCCGCCCACCGAAGGCGACGGCGGCGAGGACGGCGAGCGTGGCGGCGACCAGCCATGCCGCGATCACCCGCCAGGGGTGCCGGGCGGCGTTTGTGCCCAGGCGCAACAGGACTTTCGAGAGCATCGGTTCCTCCAACCACCTCGGCGGCCGTCCTTGTGCGGCCGCCGATGCCGAGGTTCGCCGTCACGGCGCTCCGCGGCATCGGCTCGCGGGCCGCGGATCCGTCGGCCCCGGGTCGGAGTGACGCCCCGTCCTTTCGGCCGATGCGCGGCGCGGCGCGGTCCCTAGGCTGAGAACCATGCTGCGAGACGACC
Organism: Kitasatospora putterlickiae; assembly: GCF_039527695.1. NCBI lineage: Bacteria > Bacillati > Actinomycetota > Actinomycetes > Kitasatosporales > Streptomycetaceae > Kitasatospora > Kitasatospora putterlickiae. Next base: position 7,221 of record NZ_BAAAKJ010000420.1, on the reverse strand, counting down.
TGCGAACCCTGTGGACCGAACCCCGGCCGCCCGACGCGCCCGCCCGGGTGCGGCGGGACTGGGCACTGCTCGCCGCGGGCCTCGCCGGCGTGGCGCTGGAGGCCGCCCTGCGCGAGAACGTCGTGTGGCGGCCGGTGGCGGTGGTGTGCGCCGTCTGGCTGTGCCTGCTGCCCCTGTGGCGCCGGACCCACCCGCTGGCGGTGGTGACGCTGGCGTTCGGCTCGGTGATCCTGCTCCAGGTGGCCTCGCTGGTCGCCGCACCGCGCGAGCCCGTCGGCCTGGACACCACCGCGGTCGTGCTCGTGCTGGTGTACGCGCTGCCCCGGTGGGGGTCGGGACGGGAGATCGTGCTGGGCGGCGCGGTGATCCTCGCGGCCTTCGCACTGTGCGCCGTCACGTACCGGACCCCGGCCGCCGAACAGGTCGGGGGCTTCGTCTTCCTGACGCTGCCCGGCTTGGCCGGGGCTGCCGTGCGGTTCCGTGGGACCGCTCACGAGCGGCAACTGGAGCAGGTGCGCTCCCGCGAGCGCGAGCGGCTCGCCCGGGAACTGCACGACACGGTGGCCCACCACGTCTCGGCGATGGTGATCCGCGCCCAGGCGGGCCGGGTGCTCGCGGACACCGACCCGTCCGCCGCCGTCGAGGCGCTGGAGGGGGTCGAGGAAGAAGGGGCGCGCACGCTGGAGGAGATGCGCGCCATGGTCGCCGCGCTGCGCGACCCCCGGGTCGGCGCCGAGCTGGCACCGCCTGCCGGAGTCGCGGATCTGGAGCGCCTGGTACGCACCCCGGGTGGTCGCCTCAGGGTCGACCTGGGGCTCGACGGCGAACTGGACGCGCTGCCCCCGACCGTGGACGCGGCCGTCTACCGGATCGTGCAGGAGTCGGTGACCAACGCGCTGCGCCACGCGGTCGACGCGACCGAGCTCGTCGTCCGGGTCGCCGCGGAACGGCACACGGTACGGGTGAGCGTGCGCGACAACGGCCGGCGCACCGGCCGGGGGCGCGACGGATACGGACTCACCGGATTGCGCGAGCGCGCGACCCTGCTCGGCGGCACACTACGGGCCGGCCCGGGGACCGACCGGGGCTGGCACGTCGACGCCGAACTGCCGAGAGGGAGGAGCGGGAGCGGTGTCCATTCGCGTCCTCGTCGCTGACGACCAGACGATCATCCGCACCGGGTTGCGGATCCTGCTGAACGCCCAGCCCGGCATCGAGGTGGTCGGCGAGGCCGCCGACGGGCGGGAGGCGGTACGTCTGGCCCGCGAACTGCGCCCCGACGTCTGCCTGTTCGACATCCGCATGCCCGTACTCGACGGGCTTGAGGCCACCCGGCTGGTCGCGGGCCCGGGCGTCGCCGACCCGCTGGCCGTGGTCGTCATCACCACGTTCGACCTCGACGAGTACGTCTACGGCGCGCTGCGCGCCGGCGCCCGCGGATTCCTCCTCAAGGACACGGGACCGGACCTTCTGGCCCAAGCCGTACGGTCGGCGTCCGGCGGTGAGGCGCTGATCGCGCCCAGCGTCACCATCCGCCTGCTCCAGGCGTTCGCGGACCTGCCCGCCGGCCGGCCCGCGGTCCAGCCGGTCTCCCCCGTCACCGCCCGCGAGGAGCAGGTGCTCCTCGCCGTCGCCCGCGGGCTGACCAACACCGAGGTCGCCGATGCGCTGCACATCAGCCTCAGCACGGTGAAGACGCACCTGGCCAGCCTGATGGCCAAACTCGGCGCCCGCAACCGGGTCGAGATCGCGATGTGGGCCTACGAAACGCGCCGCATCCTCCCCGGAACCTGAGCCGGTGATCACGACTCGATGCGTGCCCAAGGGTCCGTCCCAGGGTCCGTCCCAGGGTCCGTCCCGCCGACGGGACGGGGAACACCCCGCCGGACGGGGGCGTTCGTCCGGTCATGCGCATCGGAGAACTCGCCCGCCTGACCGGGGTGTCCACTCGCCTGCTGCGGTACTACGAGGAACAGGGCCTGCTCGAACCCACCCGCTCGGCGGGCGGCTACCGCGAGTACGGCGAGCGCGACACCGTCCGGGTCCGCCAGATCCGCAGCCTGCTCGCGGCGGGCCTGTCCACCCGGGTGATCGCGCAGATCCTCCCCTGCGCGACCGGGCCGCTCCCCGCCCTGCTGGCCTGCCCCGAACTGCTCGGCACCCTCCGCGGCGAACTGGCCGAGCTCGACGCGCGCATCGACGAGCTGACCCGCAGCCGCGACGCCCTGGCCGGGTACCTGGACGCCGCCGTGCCGCCGCCCCTCCCGTACGCGGCCGCCTGACCGCCTGACGCCCGCTCCGCCTGACACGCCTTCAGGTCGCGCCTCCCCGGCGTGCCCTGCCGCCACTCCCGGCGAGGACTGGACATAGTACGACATGTATCCCGATTTCGATCATGTCGTCGACGCACGCCGTCGGTCCGCCAGTCCGTCGCGAGAGGCACCCCATGACCAGTCAGCCGCCCGAACCGCCGGAGGAGCCGGCCGCCACCCTCCCCCTCGACCGGATCGTGTTCGGGGTCGGCGCCGTCGCGGTGCTCGCGGTCGTCGCCTGGGGCGTCTTCGCCGAGGACTCGCTCGGCCGGACCTCCAGCACCGCCCTCGGCTGGGTCCTGCACAACTTCGGCTGGCTGTTCGTCGTCGCCGCCGACGTCTTCCTCGTCCTCACCGTCCTGCTCGCCTTCAGCCGCTTCGGCCGGATCCGGCTCGGACGCGACGACGACCAGCCGGAGTTCTCCACCACCGCCTGGGTCGCCATGATGTTCAGCGCCGGCATGGGCATCGGCCTGATGTTCTACGGCGTCGGCGAACCGCTCCAGCTGTTCGCCGCCCCGCAGCCCGGCTCGGGCCTCGAACCCGAGTCCGCGGCCGCCGCCCAGCAGGCCCTCGAATTCTCGCTCTTCCACTGGACCCTGCACCCCTGGGCGATCTACGCCATCGGCGGCCTCGCGCTCGCCTACACCACCTTCCGCAAGGGCCGGGGCAACCGGATCTCCGCCGCGTTCATCCCGCTGATCGGCGAGCACGGCGCCAACGGCTGGCGCGGCCAGGCGATCGACCTGCTCGCCGTGTTCGCGACCGTCTTCGGCTCCGCCACCAGCCTCGGCCTCGGCGCCCTCCAGGTGGCCGACGGCCTCGGCTACATCTCCGACGTCAACAACAGCGAGCGCACCCAGCTGGTGATCATCGGCTCGCTGACCGCCGCCTTCGTGCTCTCCGCCTTCTCCGGCGTGCACCGGGGCGTCAAGTGGCTCTCCACCGCCAACGTCGTGCTGGCCTCGCTGATCATGGTCTTCGTCTTCCTCGTCGGCCCGACCGTCTTCGTGCTGGACACCATCCCCTCCACCGTCGGCGGCTACCTCTCCAACCTGACCACGATGTCCACCCAGACCGGCGCCTTCACCGACGAGGACTGGCTCGGCTCGTGGACCATCTTCTACTGGGCCTGGTGGCTCTCCTGGGCACCGTTCGTCGGCACCTTCATCGCCCGGATCTCGCGCGGCCGCACCGTGCGGCAGTTCCTGATCGGCGTGCTGCTGGTGCCCAGCGGGGCCACCGTCGTCTGGTTCTGCGTGATGGGCGGCACCGCGATCCGACTCGACACCACCGGCACCGCCGACCTCGTCGGCACCATCCCGCAGGGCGCCGAGGCCTCGCTCTTCGAGATGCTGCGCGCGCTCCCGGGCGGCACGGTGACCAGCGTGGTCGCGGTGCTGCTGGTGATGACCTTCTTCATCACCAGCGCCGACTCCGCCTCGCTCGTGCTCGGCTCGCTCTCCAGCCGCGGTTCGCTGCACCCGCGCACCTGGCTGGTGGTGGTCTGGGGCGTGCTGATGGGCGGCGTCGCGGCCGCGCTGCTGCTGGCCGGCGGACTCACCGCACTGCAGAACGCCACCATCCTGGTCGCGCTGCCGTTCGTCGCGGTGATGCTGATGCTGTGCGTCGCCCTGGTGAAGGAACTACGCGCCGACCCCTCCGCCGGACCGTCCCGCTTCCACCCCACCCACGGCCTGCGGGACGCCGTCCGCGTCGCCGTCGGCGAGGCCCTGGCCGACGTCCGCAAGGGCAACCGGCGCCCCCCGAACGGGTGAACCACCATCCCCCCGGGGGCGGCCCGACGGCCCTCCCCGGGGGCCTGTGACCTGCGGCGTTGCCCATGTCGCCCAAGCCGACGCCCACCTCCCATCCGGACTTCACCCGCACGTAGCGACCGTTCACACCGGCATGCAACCTTCGCTGTCATGAACGCCAGCCTCCAGGCGACCCTCCAGGAACCGCGCTTCCCCCTGCCCCAGCGCCACCGCCGCTTCCTGGCCTGCGCCGCCGTCCTCGCCTCCATCGCCCTCGGCACCCTGGGCGTCGCCGCCACGGTCGAAACCGTCCAGCACGACACCATCGCGGCCGCCACCCGCCAGTAGCCCGGCAGGCACCAACGGCCCCGGAACAGCCGCCCCGCACGGAGGCACGGCCAGACCGACGGCCACACCCGCGCCCCGTCACCACGAAGCAGCGAAGACGCCCGGCCGGCCGAACCACCGGCTGCGCCCCGGAGCCTGTCCATCACGCCGCCCGCACTTCCCTCATCCGCAGGCAAGCCGGTCGGCCCGGAAGACGGCAGCGGGGCAGAAGCGACGGCCACGCCCCGGTCCCCGCCCGCCATCAGCCGGGCGGCACCACCGTTGCATCCCCGATCACCGGGCGGTCGTGCACGTGCGGAGGCTACCGAGGCCGCAACTAGCGTGACGGCCACGCGGCCGGTCCACCTGCCCACCACCAAATCCGCGCGCAGCACCAAGCAAGCCCGCCGACCCGACCGACGAAGGCCCGAGATCGCGGCAGGAGTGACACCCCGGCCGGCCGGCGGCGCCCGAGGCGGCCTGCGGCAGCCCGGCCGAGCCGTTCGCCGCGGTCCGCCCGGGCAGCGGCTGCGGGGCGGACGGGGCGCGGAAGACGCGGGAGCGGTAGTCGCGGCGGTACCCCGGCCGGACTCCCCTTCCCCCACGCCGCACACCCACCACCAGATCAGCGTGCAGCGCCAAGCAAGCCCGCCGACCCGACCGACGAAGGGCCGAGATCGCGGCACCCGCGCCTGATCCCCCCAGTCCGCCCGACGCCAGGTCGGCAGGCGGGCTGGCCAGCGTCGAGGGGGACGGACGTGAGGGCGTGAGCGAGATCGCGGCAGGGACAGCAGCTACGCGACTGGCCTCCTTTCCCC
>NZ_BAAAKJ010000420.1:0-1994 GCF_039527695.1 Kitasatospora putterlickiae | reverse complement strand
CGCCGGGCGGGGCGGCTGTTTCCGGGCAGTGGTGGGGGTGTGGTCGCCGCGAGTGGTTGGCGGCCACGTGGCTGGACGGGCTTCCCGTGACCCGAGCGGGCGGGACGGCTCGCGGGAGGCGGCAGGCGCGTAGCTGGGCGGTGGCCGGTGGACGGGCCGGCGCCGGACGGAGTGGCTAGCGCTGGGGATGGCCCAGGCGGACGGGCGGGATCAGGCGGGATGGCTGGCCGGTGGGTGGCCGGCCGACGCGGATGGCGGGCGCGTAGCCCCGGCCGTCCGGGGCGTCAGGCGGGCCGGCCGACACGGGCGGCTGGGGTCGAGATGCTGCGAGACGGCAGCCACATGGCCGGCCGGTGGACCGGCCGGCACCGGGGGGGCGGCCCAGGCGGACGGATGGGGCTAGGCGGGATGGTTGGCCAGTGGGCGGGCGTGTGGCCCCCGGGCTGGCGGGGGCGTCAGGCGGGTTGGCCGGCGCGGGGGATGGTGAGGGGCGAGGTGGGGCGGGAGTGGCGGCCGGTGCCGGGGGTGGGGAGGAGGTCGGGAGCCGGGGCGTAGCGGGCGGCGGGGGCGCGCAGGAGCCAGCCGGCGGGGCGGGTGGTGATCAGGCCCATGCGGTGGAGCAGGTCGAGGGCGTCGCGGCGCAGGGCGGTGCGGTCGGCGAGGTAGTCGCGGCGCCAGCCGGCCGGGAGGCCGTACTCGTCGGCGATGTCGCCGAGCACGCCGTCTATCAGCGCGTCCGGGACGGGTACGTCGACGCCGGTGGGCTCGCCGGGCAGCGGGCGGACCTCCTCGACCAGGCGCTCGACCAGCAGCAGGGCGGCCTGGGCGGCCGTCCCGGCGCCGGACAGGGCGAGGTCGGTGAGCTCCTCCGCCGGGTCCAGCAGGGCGACGCCCTCGGCCCGGTGCTCCGCCTCCAGGCCGAGGAGGTCGGCGAGCGCGGCGGGGCCGGAGTGCCGGTGGTCGCGCAGCCAGGCGCGCTGGTCCTCGGGCAGGTCGGCGGCCAGGACGGCGGGGGTCTCGGCGAGGCGGCGGCGGACGGCGGTGCCGGGCTCGGCCTCGGCGGCGCGGCGGATGAGGTCGGCGGCGTCGTCGGCGAGCGCGGGCGGGCCGGCGGGGACGGCGCGGGCGAGTTCCCGGTCGACCGTCAGGACGGCGGACGTGTCGCCGAGGTCGGCCGGGACGTCGGCGAGCACCTGCCAGTCGACGAGCACGGCGAGCGCCATGGCGAGGTCGGTGAGGCCGGCGGGGTCGCCGGTCGCGGTGGCCGGGGCGGGGTCGGCGGCCCGCAGCGCTTCCAGCAGGCGGCCGAGCGGGAGGTGTTCGGGCGCGTCGACGAGCAGGGCCAGCACGAGGGCGAGCCGGGCGTAGCCGCCGGGGGTGAACGGGGCACCGGTGTTGGGGTGTTCGAGGCGGCGGACGGCGCCGTGGCCGGGGCCGGCCTTGTGCAGCCGGGCGTGCCAGGGTCCGACCACCAGGGGGTAGCCGAGCAGGGTGTCGAAGCGCTCGGCGAGCCAGTCGCGGTGACGGCGGATCAACGGGAAGCCGTCGGCGTGCGGCCCGGAGGCGGTGACCAGCGGGTGGGCGAGCAGCAGCCTGGCGGCGATCCGGCGTTCGGCGGCGGTGGTGGCGGCGGAACGATCCTGCGGCACGAGGGGGGTGGCGGTGTTCCGGGACCGTTCGGGCCTGCGGTGCCGTCCGGGCGTGCCCGGTTTGGCGCCTGAGAGGACGACGGGCAGCGCGGCGGCGTCCCGGCGGGCGCGGCGCAGGCCCGGGGCGGTGCGCGGTTCGCGGCTGCGCGGCGGCGCGGGGATGTGCGCGGTGGGGCCGTGCCACCAGCTGACCTCGGCGGTGGACGGCTCGGCGGGGGCGCCGAAGTGACGGGCCGGGTAGAGGCCGAAGGAGGCGGCGCAGAGGTCGTCGGCGGTGCGGGTGTCGGCCTCGGCGAACCAGCGCGCGAGCCGGAGCAGCCCGGGGTCGGGCGAGAGGTCCTCGAC
>NZ_BAAAKJ010000419.1:18825-20515 GCF_039527695.1 Kitasatospora putterlickiae | reverse complement strand
CCACCCTCCCGCTCCGCCCCCAACCCCCACCACATACCGATCTACGCGCACAGGCGCCCGCCCTCCCACCGGGATTCAAAAGTCGACCCCGCCGACTTCCCACTCCACCCCAATCGGCACACCCAGAACCCGACACAGATCTACGCGCATAGAATCTTCCGATGGGACGCAGGCGTGATCCAAAAGTCGGACCCGTCGACTTCTCACTCCACCTCCCCCACACTCGGCGCCCAACGCCCGCCTGCGCACATAGAGGCCTTGCGGCAAGCACCGGGCCGGATCTAAAAGTCGGACCCGCCGACTTTCCACTCCACAACCACTTGCAACCCACACTCACCTGCGCGCGCCGGCGACCGCAAACGCGGGCCTCCAATGCCGATAGCCGAAACGATGCGGCGGATCCAAAAGTCGGACCCGCCGACTTCTAGGTACCCCACGCTCGCCCCAGCTCCCGCAGGCGGCGACAAGGTGGACGAGCACGGGCCACCAACACCCCCAGCAGGCCCGCTGGCGCAACTGGAGTCCGGATTCAAAAGTCGGACCCGCCGACTTCCCAGTCCCACTCGCGATTGAGCGTTGAGCCAGCCCCCTATCTACGCGCATAGAATCGCCTCCGGGCGCAGGACCTTATGCAAGTGGGCTGTCGAGGCCGTCAGCCGGACCGCCGGCGCGCTGGGGGCGCGGACCCGGAAGTCGGGCCCGCCGACTTTCAATCCGGCGTTCGCCGATCACGGGATCGGGGTGCCGGCGGGGCCCTCCTGGATTCGGAGGGCGTCGGCGGCGGCGCGGTAGGTGGTGGCGGCTTCGGTGTCCGCGGTCTCCTCGCTGAGGGCGGTGAGGGCTTCCAGGACGCGCAGTTCGTCGCCCGGGGAGCGGCGGTCGCGGGCCGCGGTCAGGGCGGCCTCGTAGAGGCGGGCGGCTTCCGGCCAGCGGGCGGCGGCGCGGAGGGCGCTGCCGAGTTCGAAGCCGGTGCGGGCGGTCATCCGTTCCCGGCCGAGGGCGCGTGCCGAGGTGTGCGCCTCGGTCAACAGGTCGATGGCGTGAGGCAGTTCACCCAGGGCGACGGCGGCGCGGCCGAGTAGGTAGGTCTGCAGCATCACACCGTAGGCGTTGCCGATGGCGCGGTGTTCCTCTCGGGCGGCCTCGAAGTCGGGGACGGCCGCCGCCCAGTCGCCGCGCACGGAGGCGAGCTTGCCGCGGAACTCGATGGCGGAGGCGCGGAGTTTGCGGTCCTCGGGGGCGTCGCCGAGCAGCAGGGCGCCGTTGACGGCCAGCCGCAGTTCTTCGGCGGCCTCCTCGTAGCGGCGCTGTTCCCAGAGCGGGCGGGCGAGTTGGCAGCGCATGCGGACGGTGGCGGCGAGCCGTTCGGAGCGGACGGCGGCGGCGACGCCGCGTCCGAAGGCCTCGGTGACGTCGGCGTAGTGCCGGTGGTCGAGGAAGTGCGTCCAGAGGGCTTCGCAGAGCGCCACCGCCTCCTCGTCGAGCCCGTCCTCGGCGGCGATGCGGACGCAGCCGTAGAGCGCGAGCCGTTCGTCCTCCAGCCAGCGCAGGGCGGTGCCGGCGTCGGGGAACGGGAGGTCGGGCACCTCGGCGGGGGCGGGTGCCTCGGTGGCGGGGGCGGAGACGGTGAGCCGGGGGCCGGCGGCGACCAGGTCGGCGTAGCCGGCCTGCCGCCGGCCTCCAGCGCGCG
>NZ_BAAAKJ010000419.1:17455-18788 GCF_039527695.1 Kitasatospora putterlickiae | reverse complement strand
GCACCAGACGAGTCCGGGCCGCGGCCGCCTCCGTGGCGTCGTCGGCCGACGCGCGCGCCCGGCGCAGGGCGTGGCCGCGCAGCAGGGCGTGCACGCCGAGGCCGTCGGGGCGGCTTTCCAGCAGCCCGGCGGTGTCGAGTTCGTCGAGCGCGTCGGCGGCCCGGTCGGGGTCGGTGCCGAGCAGGGCGGCGGCCGCGTGGTCGCCCACGACGGGGGCGGGGTGGTGCGGCAGCAGCCGGTAGAGCCGGGCGGCGACGGGGCCGAGGCTCGCGTACGCGGCGTCCCAGACGGCCTCCACCACGGGCAGCCCCTCCTGGTCGAGTTCGGTGGTCAGGTCCTCGACGAGCCGCCGCAGTTCGCGACGGCGGTGGCGGCGGATCCAGCGCCCGGCGACGTACAGCGCGGCGGGCAGCCCGGCGCAGCGGCGGGCGAGTTCGACCGCAGCCTCGGGGTCGGCGGCGAAGCGGGGGTCGGCGGCGAACCGGGAGTCCGCGACGATGCGGCGCAGCAGGTTGACGGCGTCCGCGGGCCCGAGCGGGCCGAGCGGCAGGTCGACGAGGCGGACGCCGTCGAGGTCGTACAGCGGTCCGTGGCTGGCCACGATGACGACGGCGGCCGCGGAGGCGGGCAGCAGCGGGCGCAGTTCGGCGCCGCTGCGGGCGTTGTCGACCACGACGACCAGCCGCCGCCCCTGGGTGGCGGTCCAGTACTGGCGGGCGCGGGCGGCGAGGGACGGCTCGGGCCGGGCCTCCGGGTCGAGCGCGCGCAGCAGGTCGCCGAGGGCGTCGGCGGTCTCCACGGCGCCGTCGCGGCGCAGGTCGTCGAGGTCGACGTGGAGGGCGCCGTCCGGGCAGTGGTCGAGCAGCGCGCGGGCGAGTTCGAAGCCCAGCGCGGTCTTGCCGATCCCGCCCATCCCGCTGAGCGCGACGACCAGCGGCCCGCCACCGTCCCCGGGGCCCGCGGCGACGGCGGCCAGTACCCTGGCGCGTTCGTCGGCGCGGTCCTCGAAGTGCGCGAGCGCCGGCGGCAGCTGGCACGGTACGGCGGCCGCCCGCAGGGCCGCCTCGTGCACGTGCAGTTCCCCGACGGACCCGGCCTGCACGATGGCGCCGGCCCGCACCTGCCCGTCCACCTTGTTCCACGTCTCATCGGCCACCCGTCAACTCTAGGGCCTGTGGGGGCCTGTGGCCGGGATCGCGCCGGATCGCACGCGGAGCGGCGACGGGGGTGGTTGACGGCCCCTCACCACGAGCCCCTCACCGTGAGGGCGGTGCGGCGGCCCGGGCAACCCGCGCGAACCCGCCGTGGAGCGCGGGCGCGGTGGACGCCGGCG
>NZ_BAAAKJ010000419.1:11280-17449 GCF_039527695.1 Kitasatospora putterlickiae | reverse complement strand
CCGCCGGCGCCCGGGCGCGCGCCGTCAGTCCGCGAGGCGCTCGCGCAGATCGGCGAGGATCTCCGCCGCCTCCTCCAGCCCGTGCGCCCGGCACCGTTCGACGGCGACGGTGAGCCGCCTCCGCGCCGCCTTGAGCCGGCCGAGGTCGGTGCCCTCGATCAGCGCGGCCAGCCGGACGGCCTCGGCGCGCGGCGTCTCGGCCTGCTCGCCGCCCTCCTCGTACGCGGCGATCGCCCGCTCGGCCTCGGCCAGCGCCTCCTCGTAGTCACCGGCCACCGCGCGCACCCGGGACCGCTCGTAGTGGACGGCGGCGCGCGGGTACCACGTCTCGGCCGAGGGGTCCTCGCGCTCCAGCCGCTCGCGCACGGCGTCCGCCTCGGCCAGCCGGGCCAGCGCCGACTCGACGCCGTCCGGGCCCTCCTTCTGCGCGGTGAGCCGGGCGAACTGCCGCAGCATCGCGGACACCGGACCGGCCTGCGGCCACTGCTCGTGCGCGGCGAGCGCCTGGGCGCGGGCGGCGTGCGCCGCCTCCCAGCGGTCGGCGTGCAGCAGCGCGACGGCCGCCTCCGAGGCGACCATGGTGCGCAGGTGGAGGTCCTCGGTCCAGCCCTCCAGGACGGCGGCCAGCCGCAGGAACTCCTCGGCGGCGTCGCGGTCCTCGTCGAGCGTGAACAGGCCGCGGGCGAGGTCGAGCCGGGCCTGGGCGAGCACCCGCTCGTCCAGGCCGACGGACGCCCCCTCGGCCACCACGGACTCCAGGACGGCCACCGCGTCGGCGGTCCGGTCGGCGCTGGTCAGCAGGTCGGCGAGCTGCAGCCGGGTGCGGGCCGCGTCCTCGGCGGCCTCCGGGCCCTTGCGGTCGAACCGGGAGGCGGCCTCGGAGAGCGACCTGATCGCCGAACCGGTGTCCCCCGTCTGGGCGCTGGCGTGCCCGGCCATCAGATAGGTGGCGGCGAACGGGTACGACTCGTCGGCCCAGCGGGCGGCCGCCGCCAGGGCGCGGTGCAGCACTTCGACGGCCTCGGCCTGCCGGTCGTCCTGCAGCAGCGCCTGCCCCAGCAGGCCGTACGCCCTCGGGGTGTGCCAGGGCTGCCCGGCCTGTTCCAACTCGGCTATGGCGGTGCGCAGTTCCTCGGTCGCCTCGGCGATCCGGCCCTGCCGGGCGGCGGCGTCGGCGGCGTACTGGCGGGCCACCGACAGCCGGCGCACCGAGCCACGGGCGACGGCCGCCTCGCGGTAGGCGGTGACGGCGGCGGCGAAGCGCGCGGCCTGCTCGGCGGGGGGCCGCTCCGGCGCCTCGGGCAGCAGGCGGACCAGCTCCTGGTGGGCGGCGTAGGCGCGGCACTGGAGGACGACCAGGTAGTCGTCGTCGGCGATGCCCGCGTCCGTGATGCCCGCGTCCGTGATACCCGGGGCGCCCCCGGCGGCGAGCTGCTCGGCCTGGGCCAGCGCGGCGTCCAGCGCCGCCCAGTCGATGACCGGCGCGGCGGACTCGACCGGGTCGGCCGACGCGTCCGGCTCCTCCTCGTCCTCCCGCACGAGTTCGGCGACCAGCGCCCGGGTCCGGGCCGCCAGCGCGCGGCCGGCCAGCCCCTCGCGCCGGTACAGCCCGCCGGCGGCCAGCAGCTCGTTGGCGCCCTCCTCCCAGGCGCCCCGGTCGAGCGCCTCGTGCGCCCGCCGCTCCGCGAGTTCGGCGCGCACCTGCCCGAGCGGCCCGGCGTCCGGGCCCAGCAGAGCCTCGGCGCCGTCCTCCCCGGCGGCGGTCAGCCGCTCGTCGATCCGCTTCCAGAGCCGTTCCGCGTCCGGGTGGCCGACCAGTTGCAGCTCACGGGCGCGCAGCAGCAGCGCGGTGAAGTCCTCCGGCTCCGGCTCGACCTCCCGGACCGGCACCGCCGGCACCACCGGGGCGGTGGCCAGTTCCGGCGACGCCGCCGCCCGCACGCCGAGGGCGAGCGGTTCGGCCAGCAGCGGCCGGCGGGCCAGCCGGTCGCGGCGGCGGCCGCTCACCGCGCCGGTGCCGTTGCGGGCGTCGAAGCGCGCGGCGAGCGCGTCCGCCTCGGTGCGCAGGTGAGCGAGCAGGGTGTCGACGGTCCAGCTCGCGCCGGGCGGGCCGCTGACGGTGAGCTCGCCGTGCCCGGCCCGGGCGAGGCCGGCGATCAGCACCTCGACGCCGGTGAGGAAGTCGAGCCGGCTGACCGGGTCGCCGGTGGCGCCGAACAGGTCGCGGTTCTCGGCGAGCAGTTCCAGGCCGCGCGGCTCGTTGCCGGACAGCGCGCAGAACTCGATGTGCAGGCCGACCGCGCGGGCCAGTCCGCTCTTGCCGCGCGCGAAGCGGTAGCCGACCAGGTGGCTGGAGCGGGCCTCGTCCAGCCGGCCCTGGCGCAGCAGGGGCAGCAGCGCCTGGGCGTGGCTGACGTAGGGCTCCTCGGCGCAGGTGGCCTCGCCGCCGAGCACCGGGCGCCAGACGTCCAGCGCGGTCGCGTCGTCGCCCTGGCGCAGGTGGTGGACGGCGCGGGAGCGGATCTCGCAGGCGTGGCAGTCGCTCATCTCGGTGCGCGGCCGTCCGGCCCACAGCTCGTAGGCGTCCTGGACGCCCTCGCCGGTGTGCGCGGCGAGGTGGAAGCGCTGGGCGTAGTACGGCTGGAGGCCGTGCCCGGCGGCACGGTAGCGGCCTCGCATCTCCTCGTGCCAGCGCCGGATCGCGGCGAGCGGCACGTCGGGGGTGCCGAGCAGCGAGGTGGCGACCCACTTGAAGCGCCAGAACACCTGCTGCCGCGACCACTCGCCGAAGCCGTCCGGGTCGGCGTCCCAGAGCTTGAGGACCCGGGCGAAGACGACCGGGGACTTGCTCCGCTCGCCGTCGTACTCGTAGGCCTCCATCAGTTCGAGCAGGGCCATGGAGCGGATCGCGGTGTCGTCGAACTGCTCGGCGGCGTCGACGAGTTCCTCGGCGGTGACGGTCCGGTGCCGCCCGTAGGGGCGGGCGTCGTTCTCCTGCAGCGCGGCCATCACCGCGTCGATGCTGTTCAGCATCACGCCTCCTCGGAGCCGGCCCGGCCGCTGCCGCCGGACGCGGCCTCGTGGCCGAGCATCGCGTGGTCCAGCAGGCTGATGAACGAGCGGTTGAGCAGCGCGCTCTCGCTCGACGTGAGCGGCCGGCGGGTGAGCAGCACGGCCTGCCCGTAGAGCGTCTCGACGGCGGTGACGGCGAGTTCGCGGTCTCCGATCGAGGCCGCCCGCCGGACCAGCGGGTTGAGGTGGTTCAGGACCAGCTGGGCGCGGGGCACCTCGGCGCGCAGCGAGCCGAGGATGTCCGCCCACAACCCGTCAGCCTCGTCGGCGAGTTGGGCGCGGGTGCGCTCGTGCCGGGCCTCCCGGTTGTCGAGCAGCAGGGCGGGCGCGCTGGTCGGGTGGAAGCTGCGCAGGGCCACGTCGCAGTCGAAGCGGCCGACCACCTCGCGGGCGGTGGCGAGGAAGGCCGAGGCGGCGAGTTCGGCGGCCGGGTCGACGGTGTCGAGGTGCGCGGTGACGGTGCTCGGGTCGAGGTCGGCGACGGAGGTGCCGGGGCGGATCTCCGGCAGCCGGTGCACCAGGTCGCGGTCGTAGGTGTAGCCGCCGTTGACCACGCCGAGTCCGGCGGCGCCGGCGATCGGGGCGACCTGGCGGAACTCCTCGACGGTGCGGGTGACCAGCACCATCGGGTGGCTGCGGGCGAACTCGTCCAGGGTGACATTGCCGTCGGTGGTCTCGAACGGCAGCCAGGGCAGCAGCATCCGCAGCAACTCGTCGTCGTAGCGGGCGAGTTCCTTGACGGCCAGGTGGTGCACCGAGATGAACCGGTGGAGCAGCGCCGGGTCGCTGGCGGACAGGCCGGTGAGCCAGTCGCGGATCCGGGCGCCGAGCGCGTCGCGGACGGCGGCGAGCGTCTCGTCGGCGTACAGGCCCTCGCGGCTGGCGGTGGGCCGCAGACCGTCGGTATCGACCACGCAGCGGACGAAGAACGCCCAGTCGGGCAGGAGTTCGTCGGCGTGATCGGAGAGCAGCATGCCCTTGAGGTGCACCCGGTGGCCGGCCCGGCGGGACGGCGGCACGGCGTCGGGCAGCACGTAGGCGACGCCGCGCAGGCCGACCAGCGGCAGGTCCAGCTCGATGGTGTCGAGCGGGGTGAAGTCGAAGGTGGAGCGGCAGTACGCGGCCAGCGCCTCGCGGCGGGCCAGCGGGGAGCCGTGCTGCGCGGCCCACGGCGGGGTCTGGTTGACCCGGGTGGCGTCGCCCCGGCCGTCGACGACGGTGACCTCGTGGCGCAGCAGGCTGCCGAAGTCCCGGGCGAGGGTCAGTACCCGGTCGGCGCGGGTCCACTCGGCGGCATCGGAACGCGGCGCGAGGCGCACGGTGGTGCCGGGCTCGGGCTTGGCCTCGGCGGGCAGGGTGCGGATGGTGTAGCGGCCGTCGGAGCCGCCGCGCCACTCGATGACGGGGGCGTCGGGGGTGGCGGCGGAGCGGGTGACGACGGTGATCTCGTCGGCGACCACGAAGCAGGCGAGCAGGCCGATGCCGAACTGGCCGATGAAGTCGCCGCGGGCGCGGGCGAGCCCGTCGCCGTCGAGGCGGCCGTCGGCGTCCCGCTTGGAGCTGCGGCCGATGGTGGCGAGGAAGGTGTGGACGTCCTGCTCGGTGAGGCCGATGCCGGTGTCGGTGACGGTCAGGTCACCGTCGGCGCGGACGGTGATGGCGGTGGGCGCGGCCGGGTCGAGGGCCTGCCGGGCGGAGATCGCGTCGACCGCGTTCTGCAGGAGTTCGCGCAGGTAGACCCGGGGGCTGGAGTAGAGGTGGTGGGAGAGCAGGTCGACCAGGCCGCGCAGGTCGACCTGGAAGGTGTGCGCGCTCGTCGGGTTCTCGGATGGGGACACCGGTGGCTCTTTCGATCGCAAGGGGTGTGTCGGGCTTCGGTGGCCGACGGGGTCGCCGGCTCGTCGCGGGCTCTAGCGCGGCGCGCAGCGGTCGCGGTGGACCTGGAAGTTCTCGGCCTCGTCGCCGCCCAGGTAGTACCAGGGCCAGTCGGTGACGACGTCGTCGAGGGTGGCGAACACCGCGTGGGCCAGCTCGCGCTCGTCGGCGAGCGAGAGGACCATCGCGAAGGCGTTGTGGGTGGCCCGCCAGTCCCGCCGCCGCCGGTAGGCCGGGTGCAGCACGGAGCGCAGGGCCGCGGCGCGCAGCGAGGAGCGCACGGCGGGGCCGGTCAGGTAGGCGTGGTCCTCGCCGTCCGGCAGGTCGAGCCAGTGCTCCAGGTGGGCCAGGGCGACCAGTTCGCCGAGCGGGCTGCCCTCGGGGGCGCCGAGCATCGCGGTGCGGGCGAAGGCGTGCATCTCCTCGTGGGAGCCGCCCCACTTGGCGCAGAGCTGCTGGAGGCGCTGCTGGTGGGAGGCGAGGTGCTCGGGGTCGCGGCGCAGCGCGGCCTCGAAGCGGGTGCCGGCGACGGTGCGGCCGAGCGAGGCGCCGCGCGCGGCGATCTGGAGGAAGAACCAGGGCGCGAGCCAGCCGGGCTCGCGTTCGGCCACCTCCAGCAGCTGCTCCTCGGCGACCTCCAGCCGCTCGCCGAACAGCCGCCACTGCTCCTCGGTGACGTGCTTGGCGCGGGCGCCGGTGCGGGCCTCCCAGGCCCAGGCGATCTGCCGGGCGCCGGAGAACAGCAGCGTGAGGGTGTCCTCGGGCCGTTCGGCGACGGCCTTGGCGACCCACTCCTCGGTGCCCTCGACGGAGGTGATCCGGTGCAGCAGCCAGGTCAGCTCGGCCTGGTCGGGGACGGCGGCGAGCGCGGGGCGCAGCGCGGCCCAGTCTCCGGCCTCGGCGAGGGCGCGCAGCCGGCGCAGTTCCTCGTCGCCGTGCGCGACGTCCAGTACGGGGGGCTGCGAACGCGGCGGCCTCCGCCCGGCCAGGCGGCGGAAGATGGACATGGTGCGGCCCCCCTGAGACCTCGTCGACCGGCACGGCCGTCGGCATCGTTCGTATGGCCTCGGTGCGGCCAATCGGATGATGCACTGCATATCACGTGCCGCCGACATCCCGCTGACCAGCCCTGTTCCGAGCGATCTCCGGAACGGGAGCCGGCCTCGGCCCTCGGTCCGGCCGCGGCCCCCGCCGCCCGGGCCCGAGGGCGCCCCGAACGCGG
>NZ_BAAAKJ010000419.1:6803-11246 GCF_039527695.1 Kitasatospora putterlickiae | reverse complement strand
CGCCGTTCGGCCGGGCCGGGTCCTCGCCGTGCGGCGACGCGGGGTCAGACCCGGTCGGCCGCGATCAGCAGGTACTGGAAGGAGCCGTCCTTGTAGGAGTTGATGAACGCCTCCTCGATGCCGGTCACCAGCGAGGGCACGGTGGCCCGCAGCTCCCAGTACGGGAGGGTGGCGGCGGTCAGGTCGACGACGGCGTTGGGGACGAGGCGGTTGTCGGCCATCGCGCGCAGGTACTCGCGGCGGGAGTGGATGTTGCACTCGAAGTGGGCGTTGATCTGCGAGACCCACTTCGAGGGCTGGCCGTAGATCGGGTTCCAGCAGCCGGTGATGGTCACGTAGCGGCCGCCGACCGACAGGATCCGCGCATGCTCGGCGAACAGGTCGTGCAGGTCGACGTACATGCTGGACTCGTTGTTCCAGGAGCCCCGGACGGTGCCGGTGCCGAACGGCATGTCGAGCATGTTGCGGACCTGGGCGTGCACCGAGTCGTCGATGCCGAGCTCCTTGGCCCGCCGGTTGCCGAACTCGGCCTGCTTGGCCGACAGGGTCACGCCCTCGACCTTGCAGCCGAAGCGCTGGTGGGCCATCACCATCGAGCCGCCGCGCCCGCAGCCGGCGTCGACCAGGGTGTGCTCGGGGCGGATGTCGCCGAGGCTGTCGAGCAGCACGTCGGTCTGCGCGGACTCCAGCCGGTGCAGCTCGGTGACCAGCTTCTTCTCCCGCTCGCTGTCGTCCGGAGCGCCGAGCGCCTCCTGGTCGACCTCGCCGATGCCGTAGTGGTGGTGGTAAAGGCCGTCCACATCGCCGAGCCGCAGGTTCACCGGCCGGGCCTCATGGTCCCAGTAACGTGCGATATCACCCTGGTAGGGAGTCGCCGGCCCGGGGACGGCGGTGCGGTTGACGGGGGTGGTGTCGGTGACGGACACGGTTCAGCTCCTTGGTTACCAGAAATCGGGCAGGCTGTAGCGGTAGGTATTGGTCTGGTGCCAGTAGTGGTTTCCGTCCACCCACGCGGCGACCCCGCGCAGGAAGCGCACCACCACCGGGACGGGCGTGGCGGCGGCCAGTGCCGCGGCCTCCGCCTCGAAGGCGTGCATCAGTTCGTTGTGCACCTCGACGGCCTTCAGGTAGCCGTCGCGGTCGGAGACGCCCTCGCGCTCGGAGATCACCACCGGCAGGTTGAGGTGCCGGCCCGGGCTCGCCAGCTCCTTGGTGTACGAGTACAGGTCGTTGACGATGGTGGTGGCGTTGCAGGCGAGCGCGATGACCCGCTGCATGGCGGGCCGGGCGTGCAGGTCGGCGGGCAGCTCGTAGCCGCCGACGGCGTCGGTGATCGTCGGGCAGGGGCGGAAGTTGTTGAACTGCCGCATCGACAGGTACTCCCACACCTCCGGGACGTGGTGGCCGTCCTGGTCCCAGGCGGCCTCGGCGAGGTACCCGAGGTGCAGGCGCGCCATGTCGTGCCGGAAGCGGTCCGACTGGGAGGCGCTGGCGGCCTGCGTGAAGTGCTCCATCGCCGAGCGGTAGGCCCGCCGGGGCGCGTCCGAGCCCAGCGACTCCTGCCAACCGCTCTGGTACTCGGCGGTGGTGTGCAGCGGGTCCAGGGCGGTGTGGGCTAGCAGCAGCCGGCTGCCGAGGCCGACCGGCGAGCCGCCGAGGTCCTCGCAGTAGCAGTCGTCGACGGCGTTCTCGGCGACCATCAGCCGGGTGGCGAGCATGATGTGGTCGACGCTCGGGGCGTCCGGGTGGCAGGCGACCATGTAGCGGCTCACCGAGAAGCCGTCGAACTGGTCCTCCCAGTCCGGCGGGTAGAGCTCGATCTCCTCGGCCCACAGCTTGATCCGGCGGTTCACCTCCGCCACCCGCTCCGCGTCCGGTTCGGGCACGGGGTGGAAGTACAGCCCGGGCACCGGATCGCCGGACGTCGGCTTGCCCGACGGCGCCTCGACCGCCGCCACCGCCTCCTGACGGGGCGCCAGGTTCAGCCCCGCCGTCCCGATCCCGCTCGGCCCGCGAAGGAGCTGCTCCAGGGCCGTCCCGCTCATGACCGCACCGCCGCGCGCCGACCGGGACGCGGTTCCGGTTGCGCGTGCTGCTGCGTCGCCTGCGGTGTCTCGCCGCTCGTGGCCACGGGCATGGGAGAACCTTCCTCTTCGAAGGGGGACACGCCATGACGGGTCGCCGGCCGTCGCCGTCGCCCCGGATGGAGGGGATCCCCGCATGCGGCGGCGGCCCCGACTCGTCTGTTGCCCAACCGTAGGCGGGGCGGAACGATCTGGACCGCTTCGCATGATCCTGTGCACTCGAAAGGGTGAACGTTCACATCAGTCACGTTTGAAACAGCGCATCCGATGATCGGTTCGGACCAGAACCAACGACGAAGCGGCCCACCGGGCAGGCAGGGCCGCCGATCAAGGATCGTTCCGGTGCTGACGAATATTGACCGATCGTCAGACCATAGGAATCGTCGACGTCTTCCGCCCCTCAGCGGTGCTCCGGGTTCTCGAAGTCGAAGCGGCAGCCCGCCTCCCACTCCGATCGCTGGTTGCCGTACGCCGGGATGCCGCCGGCGTCCTTGAGCAGCCGGGCCAGGTGGAGGAGGTTCCAGGTCATGAAGGTCGCGTTGCGGTTGGTGAAGTCGTTCTCCGGGCCGCCCGAGCCGGCGTCGAGGTAGGACGGTCCCGGGCCCGCCTCGCCGACCCATCCGGCGTCCGCCTGCGGGGGGATGGTGTAGCCGAGGTGCTGGAGGGAGTAGAGGACGTTCATGGCGCAGTGCTTGGCGCCGTCCTCGTTGCCGGTGATCAGGCAGCCGCCGGCGCGGCCGTAATAGGCGTACTGCCCGCGCTCGTTGAGGATCGACGAGCAGGAGTAGAGGCGCTCGATCACCTGCTTCATCACGGACGAGTTGTCCCCGAGCCAGATCGGGCCCGCCAGGACCAGGATGTCGGCGGCCATCACCTGGCTGTAGAGGACGGGCCAGTCGTCGGTGTCCCAGCCGTGTTCGGTCATGTCCGGCCAGACGCCGGTGGCGATGTCGTGGTCCACGGCGCGGATCACCTCGACCCGCACGCCCTGGCGCTGCATGATCCCCGTGCTGACGTCGATCAGGCCCTGGGTGTGGCTCCGCTCGGGTGAGCGCTTGAGCGTGCAGTTGATCACCAGGGCGCTGAGGTCGGCGTAGCGGGCGGGGGGCGAGGAGGTCATCGTCGGCCTTTCGCGGCTCCATCGGGGCTTGTCAGCCACCAGTCCACCCCGGCCCGCTCGCCCGCGCCCGCCGGACTCCGCCAACCGGAGCCGCGCCAGCCCTCGCCGTCAGCCCTCGCCGTCGGGCCGCTCCACCGGCGCCAGTACGGGCGTCACCAGCATCCGGCCCGCCAGGGCGGTGCTCGCGGTGACGGCGGCGAGCGTGGCGTCGTACATCGGACGGATGTTGCGCTGGTGCCAGAGCGTCTGGGTGGTCGCCCAGGCGGCGTCCCGGGCGCGGGCGATCGAGAAGCTGGCGACGATGTGCTTCAGCGGCTCGGCCCCGGCGGTGGCGACCTTGACGATCCGCGCCTCGAACGACGCCCGCTCCTCCGCCTCCACCTGTGCGAGCAGCTCGTCCACCTTGAGGTGGTCGGCGTGCACGGGCGGCGTGTCGGGCGTGGTCCGGCGCCCGATGCAGGTCTCGACGACGGCGAGCGCCAGGTCGTGGTAGGTGTGCGCGTTCATCCCCGCGAACGCGAACTGGATCGGCCACACCTTGCGGTGGCCGCGCGCGTCGAACAGCGGCCGCCACGCGGCGTTCACCGGCCGCCCCGCCTCGGCGGCCTCCACCGCGTCGAAGTACAGGTTGGCGAACACCACGTCGAGGCGCTCGATGAACACCTGGTCCTGGAAGTACCCGGCCGCGAGCCGCTGTCCGACCAGCTCGGTGACCCTCAGGTACATCCGGTTGAAGCACGCGACCCCGTCCCGGGGATCCAGCCGCGCCTTGATCGCCCGCATCCGCTCGATGACCTCGTCGACACTCTGCGCGGGCTTGGCGGCTGACTGGGTCATGGCGGTGGTCCCTTTCCGTCGTCGGCGTTCTCCGGCTGTCAGCTATACACACCGCCGCCGTTCCGGACCCGCCGAACCGGGACGCACCTCGCCACCCGTCACCCGAACCGGTGAGCCGCGACGCATGGCAACGGTTCGCGCCCGTCCCCAATGATCCGGTGCCCGGGGGGAGGCGGTCCGTGCACGGTCCGCCGTCGATTCCACCCATCGGCGGCGCGCCCGTTCCGCCGATCCGATGTTCCGGCAAGCGGACAACAGATCGGAAGAGACGTTCGGTGATTCTCACTCGGCGACGGCAACGGGCACGGCCTGTCGGTCAGCCGGATCGACACCTCCGTCAGCACGGCGAGATCCCGCTGGTCGGCAACTGGGCTGACGGCCCCCTGAACGACGGCGGGCCCC
>NZ_BAAAKJ010000419.1:0-6778 GCF_039527695.1 Kitasatospora putterlickiae | reverse complement strand
GCCCGGGGCCCTCGGTGTCCGGCGGACGCTACGGCTTCGTGGCGACGGAGACGTAGTCGACCCGCATCGGGTGCCCGGGTTCGGTGGCCGGGGTGACGGCGCCGCCGAACGCGGTGGGCAGGTTGCCGCCGACGGCGACGTTGAGGATCAGGAACAGGCCGTGGTTGACGGCCCGGTCCCAGGTCGCCCGGTCCATCCGCGCGGCGGTGACCCGGTGGTGCTCACGCCCGTCGAGGTACCAGCGGACCTGCTCGGCGCCCGGCGTCAGGTCGACCTCGACCGCGTAGCGGTGGAAGCCGGTGCGGCACTCGGCGCCGCAGGGCTGGTCACCGGAGCCCAGACCGCGCGGCTCCTGGCAGGGGCCGCCGTCGAGGACACCGCAGTGCATGGTGCCGAACACCGCGTCCCGGCCGTTGACCTGCTCCATGATGTCCAGCTCGCCGATGGCCGGCCAGCCGGTGTAGCCGTTGCGCAGCTCGCCGCCGAGCGTCCAGAAGGCGGGCCAGTAGCCGGCGGCGGCCGGGCCGGTGACGTCGGGCAGGGCGATTCCGGCCTCGATCCGCATGACGCCGCCGGGCGGCGGGGCGAAGTCGGCGCGGCGGGACTCGATCCGGCCGGACGACCACTGACCCGCGGCGTCCCGGGTGGGCACGATCTCCAGGGCGCCCCGGCCGTCGAGCCGGACGTTCGCCGTCGAGTCCGTCATGGTCTCGATCTCGCCCGTCCCCCACTGCGGGGCCGGGCAACCGGGGTAGCAGGTGCCGAGGTCGTACTGCCAGTCGGCCTCGGACGGACGGCTGCCGGCCGGACCGTCGAAGTCGTCGCGCAGCAGCTGCGTCCAGCCGTCCACCGTGACCGACGGCGCCGCGGCGGGCGCGGTCTTGGACGGCAGGGCACCGGACTCCGTCAACAGCCGCTCCAGGCGCGGGGTGAGGACGACGGCGGCGACGTTGGTGAGGTGCGCGTCATCGCGGTAGAGCAGGATCCGTTCCAGCACCGCCGGGCAACTGCGGCCGTCGCCGGGGCAGATGACGTCGTTCACCGACACGGTGCGCACGCCCGGCACCCGGTCGGCCGCGATCTCGTCGGCGAGCGGGTCCGCCCAGAGCGCCTCGTCGCGCGGGAACTCGCAGGCCGCCGGGTCGTCGGTGTGGCCCGACACGCAGGCCGGCACGTCCGTCCCGGGGATCGGGGTGTCCCGCAGGTAGACGATCGGGACGCCGAGCTCGCGCAGCGGGGCGAGGGTCTTCTCCCAGCCCTGGAGCAGCAGTTCGCGGTCGTCGGTGTACCGGTTGAGGGTGGAGACGACGATCAGCCGGGGCTTGGGGCCCTCCTTCAGCCGGGCCAGCGCGTTCGCCCGCCAGGTGTCGCACTCGCGGTAGGTGCGGCCCAACTGCGGGTTGACCACCGTGAGTTCCGGCAGCGGGCAGCCCTGCTTGACCAACTCCTCCAGCTCCCAGCGCCGTTCGGCGGCGATCGCGAGCAGCGCGGAGAACCACTGGCCGGCGTGCGAGTCGCCGAGCAGCACGATCCGGTCCGGGCTGCCGACCACGCCGAAACGGCAGTCGGGGCTGGTGGTGGCGGCCGGGGCGACCTCGCACTCGCCGTCCGGCGGGAAGTCCTTGCGGGCCTGGACGGCGTCCGGCACCACCGGGGGACCACCCTTGGCCGAGGCCGCCGTGCGCACCAGCAGCGAGGTGCCGTCGGACGAGCCGGGCGGCAGGCCCTGGAGGTCGACCGGCGCGGCCGGGCCGAGCAGACGCAGCGTGCCGGTGCCGACGACCAGCGCCAGCACCACCGGGATGACCACCGAGGCGAGTCCCAACGACAGGCCACGGCGCGGGAGTTCGGAGACCGTGCGGCTCTTCCGCAGCGGCCGTTCGACCCACCGCATCACCGCGGCGGCGGGCAGCGCGGCGGCGGCGGTGAGCGCCACCTTCACCGGCCAGTCCAGCGGGCCGAACTTCGCACCGGCGAGGACGAGCACGGGCCAGTGCCACAGGTACAGGTTGTAGGAGAGCCGGCCGATCGCCCGCGGCGCGCGCAGGCCGAGCACCCGGTCCACGCCGAAACCGGACGCGCCCGAAACCGTGGCACCGTCCCGTCCGGGCGTGCCGGCCAGGATGACGGCCGCCGTGCCGAGGGTCGGGACGAGCGCCGCCCACCCCGGGTACGGGGTCGTGTTGTCGTAGGCCAGCACGCAGCCGACGACGGCCGCGGCGCCGCCCCAGCCGACCAGCACGCGCGGCACCCGCGGTCCGCGCAGCAGGTGCCAGGGCAACAGGGCGAGCAGCGCGCCGACCCCGAACTGCCAGACCCGGGACGGCGTTCCGAGGTAGGCGAGCGAGACGGAGTCCTGCGTCCAGCTCAACGAGAGCGCGAAGGAGCCGACGGTCAGCACGGCCGCGAGCGCGGCGGCGACCGGCCGCACCGCCCGCCCGCGCCCGTCCGGGCGGCCGCGCCGCGCCAGCCGCAGCACCAGGAGGACGGTGAGCGCCAGCAGCGGGCCCCAGAACAGGTAGAACTGCTCCTCGACGGCCAGCGACCAGAAGTGCAGCAGCAGGCTCTCGTCCCGGCCGGCGGCCAGGTAGTCGGTCTGCTGGGCGACGAAGCGCCAGTTGGCGACGGAGAGCGCCGACGCCAGGACGTCGTACTCCAGGTCGGCGCGACGCAGCGGCACGGTCAGCCAGGCGCCGAACAGGGCCACCGCGCCGAGCACGACCGCCGCCGAGGGCAGCAGCCGGCGGGCCCGGCGGGAGAAGAACTCACCGAGCCGGATCCGGCCGGTGGTGGTGGCCTCGCGCAGCAGCAGGCCGGTGATCAGGTAGCCGGAGATGACGAGGAAGACGTCCACGCCGACGAACCCGCCGGCCAGGCCGGGAACGGCGGCGTGGAAGGCGAGGACGGCGAGCACGGCGACCGCCCGCAGGCCCTCGATGTCGGGGCGGAAGCCGGCCGGACGGGGCGCCGGGCCCGGGGCATCGGAACCCCGGGAGGCGGCGCCGGCCCGTCGGCCGGGGATGGTGAAGGCGTCCGGCCGCAGCTCAGGGACGGCCGACGGAGCCGGTACGGGTACCGGTATCGGTGACGACGACATGGAAGGCGACGACCTTTCAACCCAGCCAGGGCAGCATCGGGCGGACCCAGCCGGAGGCGAGCAGAGCGGTGAGCAGGAGCGTGGCGGTGGCGGCCAGTCCCTCGGGCCAGCGCCGGGGCAGCATGCCGAGCCGGGGCGCCTTCGGCCCGGCGGCGGTGTCTTCGGCGCGGGTGGAGCCGCGCACCTCGCCGAGGAGGTCGCGGACCAGCGGCAGGCCGATCTGCGCCTGCACCAGGAGGTAGAGGCCGAGGCCCCAGTTGGGCGCCCAGCCGTACTCGGCGACGGCCAGGCCGAGGCCGAGCGCGCCGGCGCCGAGCGAGGCGCAGAGCCAGGCGAGCGAGAGCAGCACCACCTTGCGGGCCATCCCGCCGGACCTGGACTTGGCGCTCGCCGCGGGGGCTCCCCCACCGGCCGCGCCGGTCGGCACCCAGGCCGCGCTGCGACCGCGCAGCGTGTGCCAGAACGCGACACCGGCGGCGACGCTCATCAGCACGTTGGAGCGGATCACCTCGATCCGCCAGCGGGTCCGGCTGACCCGGGGCAGCAGCACGTGCCAGAGCCAGAGCGGCGCGAGCATCGGCAGCACGTGCCAGGGCCGGATCTGGTCCGGGTAGAAGAACATCATCACCAGCGGCGGCAGCGGCGCGACGAAGATGTTCACGGCGGCGGCCAGGTAGCCGACGATGCCCTCGTAGAAGCAGAGCCGCATCCGCCAGGGCGCGCCGATCCGCTTGAGCTCGGGCGAGCCGAGCAGGTGCAGGTTGCCCATCGCCCAGCGGTACTGCTGGTTGACGTACGAGGCGAGGTTGTCCGGCGAGGTGCCCTTGGCGACCAGCACCGGGACGTACAGCGTGCGGTAGCCCTTGGCGTACAGGCCGAGGCCGGTGAAGAGGTCCTCGCTGTGGTCGAGCCGGGCGAAGCCGCCGGCCTCGTCGATCGCCGTGCGCCGGTAGACCGCGTTGCTGCCGCAGCAGATGGCGGCGTCACTGGCGTCGCGGGAGGGCTGGATCCAGCGGAAGAACCACTCCTGCGCGGCACCGGCGGCGCGCTCGATCCAGCTCATCGTCTCGTCCGTGTCGAAGCACTGCGGGCTCTGCACGATGCCGATCCGCGGGTCCGCGAAGTACGGGACGAGGTGGCGGAGGAAGTCCGGCCGGGGTGCGAAGTCGGCGTCGAGGATGGCGATCAGCTCGCCGCTGCTCAGGGTGAGCGCGTGGTTGAGGTTGCCGGCCTTCTTGAGGTGCCCCCGGTCGGGCCGCACCACGTACCGGTACCCGTGCGCGGCGGCCAGTTCGGCCACCTCGGCCCGGTCGCCGTCGTCGAGCACCCAGACCGTCAGCGCGCCCGGCCAGTCCACCTTGGCGACCGCCCGGTAGGCGTTCTCCAGGATGTCCAGCGGCTCCCCGCAGGTCGGCAGGTACAGGTCGACGGCCGGCAGCTCCTCCGGCGCCCACGCGTGCACCAGCACCTCGTGGGACTGCCGGGTGAGCCGCCGCTGCCGCAGGCTGTTGACGGACGACAGCACCAGCGCGACCACGTTGAGCCCGAGGACGGCCAGGAAGATCCAGAGCGCCGGCGTCCGCAACGCGAACGTCAGCATGGTCCCCGCGGTGAACACGAACGCCGCCGAACTGGCGACGAGCACCCACCTGCGCTGCGGGCCGAAGTACCAGTACAACTCCTGGTCGTCCGGCGGTTGCGGCAGATGTGCAAGAGGATCGGAAGAGGAAGAGGACAAAGAGGAAACAGGAGATACCTGTTGGTCAGTCATGTGGCCCCCACAGCCGTGTTTCTGACAGCTCCACGGTCACACTACCCCATTGGTATAGACCATTAATCCATTCGTCCAGGCCGCGGACGCCACTTCCCGGCCACCTCAAACGCCCTGGTCAAGCAGTAGGTCAAGCGGACGTGAACGCTCCTCCAACAACCTGCCCGGCAGGCCCTCGCCCACCCGACCGATCGGGCACGGAAACGCCTGTGGGGCGGCAACCGGTGACCGGTTGCCGCCCCACAGGCGTTGTGCGATTCCGCGGATCAGACCGCCGCGATCGGGTACGTCGGGTACTCGACGCCCGAGACGTGCTGGACGACCCGGATGACCTGGCAGGAGTAGCCGAACTCGTTGTCGTACCACAGGTAGAGGATGGCGTTGTCGCCCTCGACCTTGGTGGCGCCGGCGTCGACGATCGAGGCGTGGCGCGAGCCGATGAAGTCGTTCGACACCGCGTCGGGGGCGGTGGTGAAGTCGATCTGGCGCTTCAGCGACGAGGTCAGCGACACGTTGCGGAGGTAGTCGAGGACCTCCTCGCGGGTGGTCTCGCGGGCCAGCTGGAGGTTCAGGATGGCGATCGAGACGTCCGGCACGGGCACGCGGATCGAGCTGCCGGTGATCTTCGCCTTGAGGTCCGGCAGGGCCTTGGCGACGGCCGAGGCGGCACCGGTCTCGGTGATCACCATGTTGAGCGGTGCCGAGCGGCCGCGGCGGTCGGCCTTGTGGTAGTTGTCCAGCAGGTTCTGGTCGTTGGTGAACGAGTGGACGGTCTCCACGTGGCCGCGCAGCACGCCGTACTCGTCCTCCATCGCCTTCAGCGGCGGGACGATCGCGTTGGTGGTGCAGGAGGCGCAGGAGAGGATCTGCTCGTCCGGCTTGATGGTGTCGTGGTTGACGCCGTGCACGATGTTGGGCACGTCGCCCTTGCCCGGGGCCGTCAGGACGACCTTCTCGATGCCGGGGCGGAGGTGGTTGGAGAGGCCCTCGCGGTCCCGCCACTTGCCCGTGTTGTCGATGAGGATGGCGTCCTGGATGCCGTACGCCGTGTAGTCGACCTCGGACGGGTCGTTGGCGTAGATCACCTTGATCTCGGTGCCGTTCGCGACGATCGTGCTGTTCGCCTCGTCGACGGTGATGGTGCCCTGGAACTGGCCGTGGATGGAGTCACGACGCAGCAGCGAGGCGCGCTTCACGATGTCCTGGTCGCCACCGCCACGGACGACGATGGCGCGCAGGCGCAGGCCGTTGCCGGAGCCGGCCTTCTCGATCAGCAGACGGGCGACCAGGCGGCCGATCCGGCCGAAGCCGTACAGGACCACGTCGCGCGGCGACTCGCGGCGCTCGATCTTGTTGGCACCCGTGGCGCCGGCGACGGCCTCGGCGGTGAACTGCTCCACCGAGAGGCCGCGGCTGTCGGCGCGGTAGGTGGCGGCGAGCATGCCGAGGTCGATCTGGGAGGGGCCGAGATCCATCGTGGTCAGCGCCTGCAGGAACGGCAGGGTCTCGGTGACCGAGAGCTCCTCACCGGCGATCTGGCGGGCGAACCGGTGGGTCTTCAGGATGCTGACCACCGACTTGTTCACCAGGGAACGGCTGTACAGCAGGACGGTAACGTCCCGCTCCCGGTGCAGTCGGCCGATGATCGGAATCATCGACTCCGCGATCTCCTCGCGGTTCTTCCAGTCCGTGAACACGTCGTCGTTGACAGTCACAAGTCCATCTTTCGAGCTAGGAGGGTGTTCACATGCTAACTGGGCCCCACCCCCCGAACCGAAACGGTCCCGCCCTATCACGCATGACAAGAATCACATGCGATCGACCCCGGCGTGTCTGGCAAGCCAAGGCGGATCAACGCAAATGGACCCCCATCCGAAGGGATGGGGGTCCATTTGTGAATGATTGTTCGG
>NZ_BAAAKJ010000418.1:6540-6989 GCF_039527695.1 Kitasatospora putterlickiae | reverse complement strand
GACCGGTGCCCCGCCGTTCACCCCGTAGGGTGGACGGCGGGGCACCGTCGTGACCAGGAGCGGACCAGGAGCAGGAGGGGACACCGGAGATGGCAGGCTGGAGGATCCCGGGCTTGGCGGCCCGGCCCCGGTTCACGAGCCGGGCGACCGTCCTCGTGCTGGTGCTCTGCTCGCTGGTGGCGATCCTGGCCTACCCGACGCGGCAGTTCGTCTCGCAGCGCTCGGAGATCTCGGCGCAGCGCGCCCGGGCCGAGCACGCCCGGCAGCAGGTCGAGCAGCTGCGCCGGGAGAAGGTCCGCTGGCAGGACCCGGAGTACGTCAAGGCGCAGGCCCGCACCCGGCTGCACTACGCGATGCCGGGGGAGACCCCGTACATCGCGGTGGATCCGGCGGCCCAGGACGCGGCGAAGTCCACGCTGGGCGCGCCGCCGCCCGCGGCCGTCCCGGCG
>NZ_BAAAKJ010000418.1:2796-6519 GCF_039527695.1 Kitasatospora putterlickiae | reverse complement strand
GGCCCTGGTACGCCAGCGTCTGGGACTCCGTGGACGCCGCTGCCGCCGCCCCCGTCGCTCCCGTGAACCCGGCCCCCGCCGCCCCCGTCGCTCCCGTGAACCCGGCCCCCGCCGCCCCCGGGCAGCCCGCCCCACCCTCACCACCCGCCCCCGCCCCCGCTGGAGACAGCTCCTCCCATGACCACTGAGAACCACCCCACCGTCTCCGACGAGGACGTCGCGGCGATCGCCGCGCAGCTCGGCCGGGTCCCGCGCGGCCTGCGCGGCGTGGCCCACCGCTGCCCGTGCGGCAACCCGGACGTCGTGGAGACGGCCCCCCGGCTGCCGGACGGCACGCCGTTCCCGACGCTGTACTACCTGACCTGCCCCAAGGCCGCCTCGCTGATCGGCACCCTGGAGGCGGACGGCGTGATGAAGGACCAGACCGCCCGGCTCGCCGAGGATCCGGAGCTGGCCGCGGCGTACCAGAAGGCGCACGAGGACTACATCGCCCGCCGGGACGCCATCGAGGTGCTGGAGGGCTTCCCGAGCGCCGGCGGCATGCCGGACCGGGTCAAGTGCCTGCACGTGCTGGCCGGCCACTCGCTGGCGGCCGGCGAGGGCGTCAACCCGCTCGGTGACGAGGCGCTCGGCATGCTGGAGGACTGGTGGGCCAAGGGCCCGTGCGTCTCCGCCGCCGAGGTCGCGGCCGCCGGCGAGCGGGTGGCCCGCAACCGGGCCAAGGAGCAGGACCACGAGGCCGTGATCGCGGCCAAGGAGCAGAAGACCGCCGAGCGTGCCGCCAAGCGCGCCGCGCAGGAGGCGGGCGAGGCGGGGGAGGCCGACGCATGAGCACGACCAGGGTGGCCGCGATCGACTGCGGGACCAACTCCATCCGGCTGCTGGTCGCCGACCTCGACCCGGAGACCGGGGCGATCACCGACCTCGACCGGCGGATGATCATCAATCGGCTGGGCCAGGGCGTGGACCGCACCGGACGGCTGCACCCGGACGCGCTGGAGCGCACCTTCGCCGCCTGCCGGGAGTACGCCGGGGTGATCTCCGGCTTCGGGGTGGGCCCGGAGCGGATCCGCTTCGTCGCCACCAGCGCCTCCCGGGACGCCGAGAACAGCGCCGAGTACGTCGACGGCGTGCGGGCGGCCCTGGGCGTCGAGCCCGAGGTGGTCAGCGGTGAGGAGGAGGCGCACCTGTCCTTCGTCGGCGCCACCAAGGAGCTCACCGGCGGTCAGTTCCCGGCCCCCTACCTGGTCTTCGACCTGGGCGGCGGCTCGACCGAGTTCGTGCTCGGGGCCGAGGACGTCCAGGCGGCGCGCTCGGTGGACATCGGCTGCGTCCGGCTGACCGAGCGGCACTTCGACGGCACCGAGCTGCCCTCGGACGCGCGGATCGCCGAGGCCAGGGCGCACGTGCGGGCGGAGCTGGACCGGGCCGAGGAGGCCGTGCCGCTGACCGGCGCGGCCACCCTGGTCGGCCTGGCCGGCACGGTCACCACCATTTCGGCGATCGTCCAGGACCTGCCCCGGTACGACTCCGAGGCGATCCACCACTCCCGGATCTCCCGCGAGCGGGTCGCCGAGATCGCCGACCGGCTGCTGCACGCCACCCATGCGGAGCGGGCGGCGATCCCGTCGATGCACCCGGGCCGGGTGGACGTGATCGCGGCCGGCGCGCTGGAGCTGCTGGAGATCATGGAGCGGACGGGCGCCGCCGAGGTGGTCGTCAGCGAGCACGACATTCTCGACGGCATCGCCTGGAGCATCGCCCGCTGAGCGGGTGCGGGACTCACCGGCCCGGCCCCGGGCGCCCTTCCGGGGCTCCGGGGCCGGGGCGCGCCGGGGCGGCGCGGGAATGTTCGTGAATTTCTTCACATGAGGATCCAGCCTTTCGCGGCACCGAGCGGTCCGGTCCGTCCGATATGTGGGACCGAAGGCTCGCTCGGCGTGACGGCCACTGGATCGCAGGTTCTGAGCCGCCGAAGGTTTGAAAATCGAAATCCCGTGCGGGAACCGGGCCGCCTCATGGATCGTTGCTGCTCAGCGGGGCCGTGCGAACGGGTGTGCCCACCGGGGGGTCGCGGGGGCGCCGAGGGGCCGGGTGGGGGGTCAAAACGGGGGCGCGCAGTGTAGCAGAAGGGGTCCATAAGCTTGTGAGCGGGCTCACGAAGACTGCTCCGAGCGGTGCTGGATACTTTCGGATATGAGCACCACGGAGCGTCCTCGCATCCTCATTGTCGGCGGTGGTTACGTCGGCCTGTATGCCGCGATGCGCATCCTCAAGAAGATGCGCTACGGCGAAGCGACCGTCACGGTCGTGGACCCGCGGTCGTACATGACGTACCTGCCCTTCCTCCCCGAGGCGGCCGGCGGCAACGTCGCGCCCCGCAACCTCGTCGCGCCCCTGCGCACCGCGCTGAAGAACGCGGAGGTGCTCACCGGTGCGGTCACCGGTGTGGACCACGAGCGCAAGGTCGCCACGATCCAGCCCTCGGCGGGCGACTCGTACGAGCTGCCCTTCGACTACCTGGTCGTCGCGACCGGTTCGGTCTCCCGCACCTTCCCGATCCCGGGTCTGGCCGAGAACGGCATCGGCATGAAGACCGTGGAGGAGGCCATCGCCCTCCGCAACCACGTCATGGCGCAGCTGGACAAGGCCGAGTCCACCTCGGACGAGGTGGTCCGCCGCAAGGCGCTGACCTTCGTCATCATCGGCGGCGGCTTCGCCGGCGTCGAGACGATCGCCGAGATCGAGGACATGGCGCGCGACGCCTCCAAGATCTACAAGACCGTCAGCCGCGACGACATGCGCTTCGTCGTGGTCGAGGCCGCCAACCGCATCCTCCCCGAGATGGGCCCGGACCTCGGTCTGTGGACCAAGGAGAAGCTCGAGGAGCGCAACATCGAGGTCTACATCGAGACCTCGATGGACTCCTGCGTCGACGGCCACGTCGTGCTGAAGAACGGCATGGAGATGGACGCCTCCACCATCGTGTGGACGGCCGGCGTGAAGCCGAACCCGGTGCTGGCCCAGTTCGGCCTGCCGCTGGGCCCGCGCGGCCACGTCGACACCGCGCCGACCCTCCAGGTCCAGGGCTTCGACTACGTCTGGGCCGCCGGCGACAACGCCCAGGTGCCGGACCTCGCCGCCGGTGAGGGCGCCTGGTGCCCGCCGAACGCGCAGCACGCCGTGCGCCAGGCCGCCGTCCTCGGCGACAACGTGATCTCCGGCATGCGCGGCTTCCCGCAGCAGGAGTACAAGCACAAGAACCTGGGTGCGGTTGCCGGCCTCGGCCTGCACAAGGGTGTCGCGATCCTCTTCGGCAAGTACAAGCTGAAGGGCCGTCCGGCCTGGTGGTTCCACCGCCTGTACCACGGCGCCATGGTCCCCACCGTCAACCGGAAGGTCCGTGTCTTCACCGACTGGACCCTCGCCGTCTTCCTGAAGCGCGAGATGGTCGGCCTGTCGCAGATGGAGAACCCGTACCAGCCGATCCAGGAGGTCACGGCCCCCACCAAGCCCGCCGTCGAGGCCGCCAAGCCGGCCGCCGACAAGGAGCTCGCCAGCAAGTAACGACTGCGGACCCCGGTGTGGGAGCACCGGGGCATGAGTCGGAGGCCCTCCGCCCGGCAGCGCTGCCGGACCACGACCTCCGTGGTGCTCAGCCGGCTGTGCGAGTCGGGCGGAGTACAGAAGTGAACGAGAAGGCCCCCGCCGAACCCTCCGGCG
>NZ_BAAAKJ010000418.1:0-2741 GCF_039527695.1 Kitasatospora putterlickiae | reverse complement strand
GGCGCGGCGCCACCTCCTTCGTCGGCGGCTTGGCCCTTCTCCCTTTCGGCACCGGCGCGCCCCTTCGGCTCGGGGCGGAAGGGGCGTGCCGGGGCGGGTGTCAGTCGGTCTTGATGCTGGCCAGGATGTCCAGCTTGGAGGCCCGGCGGGCGGGCCAGAAGGCGGCCACCAGGCCGACCAGGCCGGCCAGGGCCAGGAAGAGCAGCAGCTGGCCGAAGGGGAGCACGGTGGCCAGGCCCGGCAGCTCGGACTCCAGGGTGCCGTTGATCGCCCAGGCCATGAAGCAGCCGAGCAGGACGCCGACGCCGGCGCCGAACACCGAGATCACCACGGACTCCAGACGGACCATCCGCTTGATGCCGGAGCGGTCCAGGCCGATCGCCCGCAGCATGCCGATCTCGCGCTTGCGCTCGAAGACCGACATCGCCAGGGTGTTGATCACCCCGAGGACCGCGACGATCACCGACATCGCCAGCAGGCCGTACATCAGGTTCAGCGCGAAGGTGATGGTCTGGCTGAAGCGGTCCCGGAGGTCCTGGCGCGACTTGACCTCGATCACCGGGTTGGCGCCGGTGGCGTCCGTGAGCGCCTTCTTCAGCGCGGGGCTCTCCCCGTCGGTGCCCTTGACCAGGACGCCGGCCAGGTAGGGCTGGGGGTCGTGCTTGAGGATCTCGGCGTTGGCCACCACGGCCTTGCCGAGCAGTTCGTTCTTCTCGTAGACGCCGCCGATGGTCAGGGCGCCCTTGGCCTCCTTGCCGAAGCCGACCTCGACCGTCGAGCCGGTGGTGGCGCCGAGGCTCTTCGCGAGGTCCTCGTCGACCAGCAGCCGCCCCTGGCCGACGGAGGCCGTCGAACCGCTCGTCATCTTCACGGTGAGCAGCTTGTCCATGCTGTCGGCGTTCAGGCCGGTGATCGTCCGGCTGTCGCCGTTGAGCTTCCAGGACACCATGGTCTGCGGCGAGGAGGCGGCCACCCCGGGAGCCTTGGCGATCGAGGCCGGGACCTGGTCGGACAGGCTCATGTTGTTGGCCGCGCCCACCAGGAAGTCGGCCTTCAGCGAGCTGGTGACCGTGCGGTCCACGGCGTCGGCGACCGAGGCGCCGATCACCGTCAGGCCGCTGACCAGGGTCAGGCCGATGGTGAGCGCGGCGGCGGTGGCGGCGGTGCGGCGCGGGTTGCGCACCGCGTTCTGCCGGGCCAGCTTGCCGGGGGTGCCGAAGAGCCGGCCGAGGACCGGGCCGACCAGGGCGATCACCGGGCGGGAGAGCAGCGGCAGCAGGACGAAGACGCCCAGGATGGCGAGCAGCGCGCCCAACGCGACCGGCGTCCGGCCGTCGGAGTTGCCCTTCGAGGCGCCGAAGGCGACCAGGGCGATACCGGCGGCGGCCAGCAGCGAGCCGATGGCGTTGCGGACCATCAGGGACTTCTGGCTGGCGGGCTGGTCGCCGCTGCTCATCGCGGCGACCGGGGCGATCCGCGCGGCACGGACGGCCGGCAGCAGCGCGGAGAGCACCGTCACCAGGACGCCGACGACCAGGGTGACCGCCACGGTCATCGGCTTGACCACCAGCGAGGCGGTCGGCATGCCGTCGTCCAGCGAGGCGATCAGGGACTGCATCCCGGCGCCGATGCCGAGGCCGGCGACCAGGCCCGCCGCGGCCGAGACGGTGCCGATGGCGAGCGCCTCGATCAGCACCGAGCGGGTCACCTGCTTGCGGCTGGCGCCGATCGCCCGGAGCAGCGCCAGTTCCTTGGTGCGCTGGGCGACCAGCATGGTGAAGGTGTTGGCGATGATGAAGATGCCGACGAACAGCGAGATCGCGGCGAACGCGAGCAGCATGGTGCGGATGCTCTTGCTGCTCTGCTCGATCAGCCGCTCGTCCTCCGCCTTCAGGTCGGCGCCGGTGCGGGCCTCGATCTGCTGCTCCGGGCGGAGCTTCTGGTTCACCTCGGAGAGCAGGGCGTCCTGGCTGGTGCCGGGCTTGGCGGTGAGCACGATGCTGCTGTAGCGGCCGGGCTCCAGCAGTAGCTGCTGGGCGGTGGCGCGGTCGAACAGGGTGAGGGTGCCGCCGCTGTTCACCACCGGGTCGTCGGTGGTGAAGACGCCGGTGAGCCTGGCCTCCAGGACCGGGCCGTTGGAGCCGACCCGGACGGTGTCGCCGACCTTGTAGCCGCCCTTCTCGGCGGTCCTGCGGTCGAGCGCGATCTCCTTGCCGTTCTTCGGGCCCTGGCCCTCGGCCATCGGGTAGCGGGCGTCCTTGCCGTCCGGGCCGGGCGCGAAGTTGACGCCCCTGGCCGTCCAGGGCTGGCCGATCAGGCCACCGCTCTTGTCGGCGACGCCGGTGAAGCCGCTGACCACGCCACGGGCGCCGGCGGTGCCGGGCAGCGCGGCGAGCTGCTGGACGGTGGCGTCGGTCAGGGTGACCGTGCTCTTCTCGCTCTTCTCCTCGGCGGTGGTGGTGGCGCCGGAGGCGGTGTCAACGACCTGGACCGACACGTCGGAGTAGCTCGTGGAGTTGTTCTCCCGCATGGCCTTGCCGAAGGTGTCGGAGAAGACCATGGTGCCGGCCACGAAGGCGGTGCCCAGCATGACGGCGAGCGCCGTCATCAGCAGTCGGCCCTTGTGGGCCAGCACGTTGCGCAGTGCGGTGCGATACATGGGGTGTCCTGGGGTCCTGGGGTCAGCGAAGGGGCGTGCGGCGGACGCGGCGCGTCAGCTGGTGCGGCCCTTGGCGTCGAAG
>NZ_BAAAKJ010000417.1:3283-5076 GCF_039527695.1 Kitasatospora putterlickiae | reverse complement strand
CCACGATCCGCTCCGGCGTCAGGGAGCTGATGGAGAGCCGCAGCCGGCGCTCCCCTCCCCCGGCGGGGTAGAACGGCGCCATCGGCGTCCACAGCACGCCGAAGTCCCGCGCGCAGCGTTCCATCGCCGCGTCGTCGGCCGCGAACGCCACCCCGAGCACCGCGAAGAACCCGCCCTCCGGCACGTTCCAGGACAGGCCCAGGCGCTCCCGCTCGGCGGCCGGGAAGCTCCGCTCCAGCTCGGCCAGCAGGACGTCCATGGCGGCCGCGTAGTGGGCCGTGGCGGGGGCGTTGGCGGCCCGCAGCCGGCAGTCGTGGGTGAGCAGCATGCCGCCGATCACGGCCTGGCTGAGGGCCGGCGTGTTGACCGTCGTCATGCTCTTCAGCCTGGCCAGCTCGTCGGCCAGCAGGGTGCGCCGCCCGCCGGGGCCGGTCACCTCCTGGTCGGCCACCACGTAGCCGAGCCGGGCGCCGGGGAAGCAGGTCTTGGCGAAGGAGCCCAGGTAGACGACCCGGCGGTGGTGGTCCAGCGCCTTGAGGGTGGGCCGCTCGCCGCCGTCCCGGGCGAAGAAGCCGTACGGGTTGTCCTCGATCACCAGCAGGTCCTCCTCGGCGGCCGTCTCCAGCAGCCGGGCGCGGGCCGGGACGGGCATCGAGGTGCCGGAGGGGTTGGCGAAGTCCGGGACCACGTACAGGGCGCGCGGGCGCCGGCCGGAGGCGCGGACCTCGCGGGCGGCGGCGCGCACGGCCTCCGGGTCCGGTCCGCCGTCCGGGCCCTCGGGGACGGGCACGGTGGTCAGGTCGAGGATCCGGGCGGCGCCGGTGACGCCGACGTAGCAGGGCGAGCTGACCAGCAGCACGTCGTCCGGGCCCGCGCACAGGGCGCGCAGCGTCAGCAGCATGCCCTCCTGGGCGCCGACGGTCAGGACCAGCGCCTCGGGGGCGACGGTGAGGTTCTCGTCGTGCGCCAGGGTGCGGGCGACCAGGTCGTTGATGACGCCCTTGGTGGGCCCGTACTGGAACAGGGTGGTGCGGACCGCGTCCCGGTCCAGGCCGGTGGCGGCCAGGTGGTCGAGGTAGGCGTCCAGGTAGGCGGTGACGTCCTCGGGCTCGAAGAAGCCCTCATAGGGACGGCCGGGGGCGAACGAGACCGCCCGCGGGTAGCGGGTGGTGACCTCGTTGAGGAAGGTCATCGCGTCCAGCAGCGGATCCGCGAGGGAGCCGTGCAACTCGGCGAGCGGGAGCGTGACGGTGCGGGCCGCGGCGGCGGCGCGGGCCGTCACGCGAGGGCCTCGCGCAGCCGCTCGGCGGCGTACGCCTGGGCCTCGGCGGCGCCGTCCAGGGTGCCGGTCATGGCGAAGAAGCCGTGCGGCATGCCCGCCCAGCGGCGCAGCTCCACCGGGACGCCCGCCGCGCGCAGCGCCTCGGCGTAGCGCTCGCCCTCGTCGCGCAGCGGGTCGTACTCCGCGGTGATGACGGTGGCGGGCGGCAGTCCGGCCAGGCTGGGGGCGCGCAGCGGGGAGGCGTGCGGGTGGGCGCCGTCGGCCGGGTCGGCCAGGTAGTGGCCCCAGTACCAGGCGACCGAGCGGCGGTTGAACAGCGCCGGGTCGTCGTGCTCGCGCAGCGAGGGGGTGTCGGCGTGGGCGTCGGTGTTGGGGTAGACGAGCAGCTGGTGGCGGAGGGCCGGACCGCCCTCGTCGCGGGCGAGCAGGGTGAGCACGGCGGCGAGGTTGCCGCCCGCGCTGTCGCCGGCGACGGCGAGGCGCCCGGCGTCCAGGCCGAGTCCGTCGGCGT
>NZ_BAAAKJ010000417.1:293-3274 GCF_039527695.1 Kitasatospora putterlickiae | reverse complement strand
CGCCCAGCCGGCGGGCGGCGGCCGCGCAGTCCTGGACGGCGGCGGGGAACGGGTGCTCGGGGGCGAGGCGGTAGCCGACGGAGGCGGTGGCGCAGCCGACCGCGTTGGTGAGCGCGCGGCAGATCGCGTCACTGGTGTCGGGCGAGCCGAGGGTCCAGCCGCCGCCGAACAGGTAGAGCAGGACGGGCAGCGGGCGGCCGTCGGCGGGCGGCTCTGGCCGGTAGAGGCGCAGCGCGAGTTCGCCGCCGGGGCCGGGGAGGCGGTGCTCCTCGACGGCGGCGACCGGCTCGGGGGTGCCCGCGGCGGCGCGGATCTCGGCGAGGTCGGCGGCGCGGGCCTCGGCCACGGTGAGACTGTACAGCGGGGCCGTGGCGGCGCTCGCGCGGCGATCGCGCAGCGCCTGGGCCTGGGGGTGCAGGGGCATCGGGGTTTCCTCGGGACGGGGCCGGGTCAGCGGTCGGCCTCGACGTAGATGGTCTCGTCGGTGCGGAAGGCGGTGTCCAGGTCGGCGACGTCGGCGCGGGCCCCCTCGCGGTAGGCGCAGTGCCGGATCCGGCCGTCCTCGAAACCGGCCAGGGTCA
Organism: Kitasatospora putterlickiae; assembly: GCF_039527695.1. Classification (NCBI taxonomy): domain Bacteria; kingdom Bacillati; phylum Actinomycetota; class Actinomycetes; order Kitasatosporales; family Streptomycetaceae; genus Kitasatospora; species Kitasatospora putterlickiae. The sequence continues at coordinate 2,693 of NZ_BAAAKJ010000417.1, read as the reverse complement.
GGACGTGGCGCAGCTCGTCGAGGTCGTAGATCCACTGGTGACCGTAGTAGCGGAAGATCTGGTTGACCAGGAAGGCGGGGCGATTGGGCATCGGCGGGCCGAAGCCCATGGTGGTCAGGCGCCGGCGGTGCTTGGCGAGGAAGCCGTCGCCGGTGGCGTAGCCGACCAGGTAGCGGGCCAGGTCGGGGGTGGTGAGGCGCAGGACGCCGCCGGGGCGCAGCACCCGGCGGGCCTCGCGCAGCCAGCCGACCGCGACGGGCATGGTGACGTGCTCGATGAGGTGCTCGGCGTAGACCCAGTCGACGCTGGCGTCGGCGAAGGGCAGCGGCTCGGAGATGTCGAGCTGGGTGAACCAGCGGTCGCCGTTGACCCGGTAGAGGGTGCCGGGTTCGGTGCTGGTCTCGGGGCTGCGCAGGGCGGTGAGGTCGGTGCCGAGGCCCTCCGGGTGGGCGGTGCGGAAGGCGGCGAACTCCAGGCCGGTGATGCCGAGGTCGGTGAAGTCCCCGTGGTCGTGGGGCAGGCCGCCGGCGGCGGCTTCCAGCTTCTGGCAGGTGGCGACGTCGGCGCTGAACCGGTCGAGCTGGTCGGCGAGGCCGTCCGGGTCGTCCCAGTCCCAGCCGGGGAAGGCGTCCTGTCTGTTCATGGTGTCGCTCTTTCGCTCGTCGGGTCGGGGGTGGTGCGCGCGGGGCTCAGACGGGCCAGGGCGCGAGGGCGGTGCGGTCCAGGTCGGCGACCGTGGGGCGGCCCAACAGGGCCATGGTGTGTTCCAGTTCGTCGCGCAGCAGGTCGAGGACGCGGGCCACGCCGTCCTCGCCGCCGGTGGCCAGGCCCCAGAAGGCGGGGCGGCCGACCAGGACGGCGCGGGCGCCGAGGGCGAGGGCCACCGCGATGTCCGCGCCGCCGCGCACGCCGCCGTCGAGCAGCGCCGGGAGGTGCGGCGGCAGGGCGTCGACGACCTCGGGGAGGGCGGCCAGCGCGGGCAGCGCGCCGTCGAGTTGGCGGCCGCCGTGGTTGGAGACCACGACCGCGTCGACGCCGTGCTCGGCGGCGAGCCGGGCGTCCTCGGCGGTCAGCACGCCCTTGAGGACCAGCGGCAGCCGGGTGCGTTCGCGCAGCCAGGCGAGGTCGGCCCAGGTCAGGGTGGGGTCGAACTGTTCGCGGGCGTGCTCGGCGATGCCGGACGCGCCCTGGCCGGCGCGGTGGGTGGCGGCCATCAGCGCGGGATCGAGGTTGACCGCGCGGATCTCCGGGGGGACGGCGAAGCCGTTGCGCAGGTCGCGCGGCCGGCGGCCGATCCGGGGGGCGTCGACGGTGAGCAGCAGGGCGGCGAAGCCGGCCGCCTCCGCGCGTTCCACCAGGGCGGCGAGCGCGTCGCGGCGGCGCAGCCAGTAGAGCTGGAGCCAGAGCGGGCCGGTCGCGGCGGCGGCGATCTCCTCCAGGGTGCGACTGGCGAAGATTCCGGCGACCAGCAGCGCGCCCGCCTTTCCGGCTGCCCGGGCGGTCGCCGTTTCGCCGTCCGGATGGACCAGCCGGTGGTAGGCCATCGGGGCAATTCCGACCGGAAGTCGCAGCGTGCCGCCGAGAAGATCGACGGCGGGCGTGCAGTTGGAGACGTCGACGAGCGTGCGCGGGCGGAACGCGTAGCGTCCGAACATTTCCCGGTTCGCCGCCATGGTGCGTTCCGAGCCGCTGCCGCCTTCGATGAAGTCCCAGATTTCTGGGGTGAGTTGCTCGCGCGCAGCGCGTTCCATCCCGGCCAGTGTGAGTGGTGCCACGGGCGTCCTCGTTCCCGGACCCGCCGCGTTCGGACCGGTCCACGGATCGGCAGCGTAGGAGGTCTACACCGCATTGGTATAGACCTTGATTTGACCAATCGTCTGTGCAATGGTCTGGCAACGGAATTGGACGTATTGCTTGTTGATGACTCGTGAACATCGTCCAAGTGTCCATGACAAATCTCCTCACTGTGTGGAGCAGGCGTTGACCGGCTTTTCCCCTTCTTCACCGCCGCCCGCCTCACCCCCGCACGCCGACGCTCCCGTCGACTGGGTCGACCAGGTGCTACTGGCCGGCCCCGGGGGTGAGGAGTGCCTGCGTTTCGGCACGCCCGTCGACCGCGACGCCCTGCGCGCGCTGGTCGCCGAGCAGGCCGAGCGGCTGGCCTCGGCCGGCCTCGGCCCGGGCGGGACCGTCGCACTGCGACTGCCGCCCTCCCTGGGCTTCGTCGCCGTGCTCCTGGCGGCCTGGCAACTACGCGCCCAGGTGGCGCTGCTGGACCACCGGCTGACCGACCACGAGGTCGAGCTCGCGGTCGACCGGCTGGCGCCGCAGGTGCTGGTCGGCTCGGCCTCCCGGCCGGCCGCCGCGGCGCTGCGCGGCTACTCGCTGGTCGACCCGGCG
>NZ_BAAAKJ010000417.1:0-279 GCF_039527695.1 Kitasatospora putterlickiae | reverse complement strand
GTCCGGCTGCCCGCCGGCCGGCCCGCCGGGACCGGCCACGCGCTGGTCCAGCTCAGCTCGGGCTCGACCGGGCCGGCCAAGGTGATCGCCCGCACCGCGGGCGACCTGATCCGCGAACTCGACTGCTACCGAAGGCTGGCGGCGTTCCCCGGCGAGGGCGAGCGGGTGGTGCTGCTCTCCTCGGTGGTGCACGTGCTCGGTCTGGTCGGCGGGCTGCTCAACAGCCTGCACGCGCGGGCCCCGCTCACCGTCCCGGACCGGATGACGGCGGGGGGCGGG
>NZ_BAAAKJ010000416.1:3697-5304 GCF_039527695.1 Kitasatospora putterlickiae | reverse complement strand
CGACGGCGCGGCGGGTGCGAGCGGGGGACGCGGCGGCTGCGGGGCGGCGGACGCGGGCCGGGGTCCGGCCGGGGAGGGGAAGTCCGCCGCGCCGCCCGGGGCGGTGGCGAGCCGCAGTGCCAGGGCCGGGTCGTGGCTGAGGATCGCGCGCTGGAGACGTCGCAGGTCGCGGCCGGGCTCCAGGCCGAAGCGGTCGGCGAGCAGGTCCCGGGTGCGCCGGTAGCGGTCCAGCGCCTCGGACTGGCGCCCGCAGTTGTAGAGGACGACCATCAGCTGGGCGACCAGGCGCTCCCTGGTCGGCTCGGCCTCCAGCAGGGACTCCAGTTCGCCGATCAGCTCGCGGTCCCGCCCCATCGCCAACTCGGCCTGGATGCAGTCCTCGTGGACGGCCAGACGGGTGCCCTGGAGGGCGGCCAGCTCCGGCCAGGTGAGCCCGGCGTCGCTCACGTCGGCGAGCACCGGGCCGCGCCACAGGCCCAGGGCGCGGCGAAGCAGTTCCGAGGCCTGCGTCCAGTCGCCGGCCGCCAGTCGGGCCCGGCCCAATGTGACAAGCTCATGAAATTCCGTCAGATCGAGCTGCTCCGGCTCGATTCTGAGCACGTATCCGGGCACAGTGGTATTCAGTACGGCCTTCGCGTCCGCCGGCTCCCCGACCGCCTGGAATGCGCGGCGCAGCCCGGCCACCGAGTTCTGCACCATTTTCCGGGCCGTGGACGGACGATCATCGCCCCAGAGTGCGGCGACTATCTCGTTGATACCCACCACGCTATTCGCGCGGAGCAGGAGAACACCGAGCAGGGCCCTCTGTTGCAGGCCGCGAATGGGCACGTCAGCGCCGTCGGAGAGCACCTCAAGCGGCCCCAGAACATTGAATCGCACCCCTGCCCCCTCGATTCCCGGCAATTCCGGACGACGCCATTCCGAATGTTCCCGATGGTACATCAGGTCAACCGGGCCTTCCATTGACTGCATGTCAATTCTGATCCGTGATACCACCGGCGGCCCCCCTTCGGTAATCGCCGCCGGCAATTCGCCGCCCCCGCCCGGCGGAACCGGCGGCAATGGCCCGCCCGTGGGCGGTCAGTTCCCGGGCGATGGGCGGGGTGTCCCCATGATGGGTTCGACCGGGAGCGGGCGGCCGTCGCCACCGCCCCGGAGGAGCCGCCGGGGACCGGCGGCCGGACGCCTACAAGAGATGAGGTCGGGGGTACCCGGTGCCTTACCTGCTGGAACGTGATGCGCACATCGACAGACTCGACCACCTGCTCGCCGATTGTCTCGGCCGCGCGGGACGGGTGGCGCTGGTCGACGGACCCCTCGGCAGCGGCAAGAGCGAGCTGCTGCGGGTGTTCGCCGCCCGGGCCGCCGAGCGCGGAGTCCTGGTCGTGGGCGCGGGCTGTTCCGCCCAGGAGCGGGACCTGCCCTTCGGCGTCGCCGACCGGATCGCCCGCTCCCCCGGCTGGCCCGCCGGGCACGCCGAGCGGCTGGCCGCGCTGGCCGACCCGGCCGTCCTCGCCGACCCGGCAGAGAGCGCCGACGGCCCCGCCCTCAACGGCACCGCCCTCAACGGCACCGGCGCGGTCGGCGACCCGGCCGGCCGGCCGCCG
>NZ_BAAAKJ010000416.1:0-3646 GCF_039527695.1 Kitasatospora putterlickiae | reverse complement strand
ACTTCCTGCGCCACCTCGTCCGCCACCTGCCGCAGAGCCCGGTGCTGCTGGTCCTCACCGACGGCGGCACCCCGTGGCCCGCGCGGCGCCGGCTGCACGCCGAACTGCTGCGCCACCCGCACGCGCACCGCCTCACGCTGGCCCCGCTGTCCCGGGCCGGCGCCCTGCGCCTGGTCACCGAGGGCCTGGGCGAGGAGGACGCCCGTCACCGCGGCCCCGGCCTGGTGGACGTGGCCGGCGGCAACCCGCTGCTGCTGCACGCCCTCGTCGAGGAGCACCTCGACCGCGCCGACGAGCCCGAACCGCGCTACGGCCAGGCCCTGCTGAGCTGCCTTCACCGGGCCGGCCCCGGCGTGCTGCGGGTTGTCCAGGCCCAGGCCGTGCTCGGCGAGGAGGCGCCGGCCGAGGACGTGGCCAGGCTGCTGGGCGAGCGGGAGAGCGCCGACGCGGTCGCCCGGATCCGCGCCACGCTCACCGCCGCCGGACTGCTGGACGGCGAGGGACGGCTGCGCACCGCGGCCGCCCGCGCCGCCGTCCTGGAGGATCTCGCCCCGCACGAGCGCACCGAACTGCGGCTGCGCGCCGCCCAGCTGGCCCACGAGAGCGGCAGCCCCGCCGCCGAGCTGGCCCGGCACCTGGTCGAGGCCGGGCGGGCGCCCGCGCCGTGGGCGGTCGCCGCGCTGACCGAGGCGGCCGAGCACGCCCTGCTCGACCACCGTCTTCCGACCGCCGTCGCCTGCCTGCGCCTGGCCCACAAGGAGGCCGCCGAGGAGAGCGACCGGGCGGTGCTCCGGCACCGGCTGGCGCAGGCCGAGTGGCAGCTCAACCCCTCGGCGGCGGCCCGGCACCTGGTGCCGCTCACCGCCGCGGTCCGGGCCGGGCACCTCGGGCTCGCCGAGGCGCTCGTCCTCGTCCGGTACCTGCTGTGGCACGGCCGCGGCCAGGAGGCGCTGGCCGTCCTGGACCTGCTGCGCGCCCGGACCGGACCGGCCGGACCGGCCTCCCCCGCCGAGACGGGCGCGCTGCGCGACGTCGAGACCTGGCTCGCCTACACCCACCCGGGCCTGGCCCGGGGCCGCCGCCTCCCGGCGCTGCCCGCCGACCTGCGGCACGCGGTCGCCCCGGACGTCGACCCGCAACTGCTGGCCGACGCCGCGCTCGCCGGGGCGCTCACCCGGGGACGGGCCGCGGAGGCCGTCGACCACGCCCAGCAGGTGCTGCACGACGCCCACCTGCACGGCCGCACCGCGTGGGCCGAGGAGGCCGCGCTGCTCGCGCTGCGGGTGCTGCTCCAAGCCGGGCGCGCCGACACCGCGGCGGTCTGGAGCCAACGGCTGCTCGGCACCGCCACCCGCCGCGAGGTCCCGACCGCGAGGGCCCTGTACTCGGCGGCGCACGCCGAGGCGGCCCTGCGGCTCGGCGAGCCGACCACGGCGGCCGAGCACAGCCGGGCCGCGCTGACCCACCTCAGCCCCACCGCCTGGGGCATCGCGGTGGGCCTGCCGCTGGGCACGCTGATCGTCGCCGAGACCCGCACGGGCGAGCACCGCTCGGCGGCCAAGCACCTCACCCACGCCGTCGGCGAGGCGATGTTCCAGAGCCTGTACGGCCTGCACTACCTGTTCGCCCGCGGCGAGCACTACCTGGCGACCCGGCACGGCCACGCGGCCCTCGCCGACTTCCTGTCCTGCGGCGAACTGCTGCGCACCTGGGGCCTGGACGGCGCGGGGGTGGTGCCCTGGCGCACCCAGGCCGCCGACGCCTGGCTGCGGCTGGACAACCGGGACCGCGCCTGGCGGCTGATCCACGAACAGCTCAGCCGGGCCGACGCCGACCTGCCGCACCACCGCGGCCCGGCGCTGCGGCTGCTCGCCGCGGCCGGGCCGGCCGGGCGGCGCGGCCCCCTGCTCACCGAGGCCGTCGACCTCACCGAGGCCTCCGGCGACCGCTACGAGCAGGTGCGGGTGCTCACCGACCTGAGCCGGGTCCACCAGGGCGCCGGCAACAAGCGCCGGGCCCGGCTGCTGCTGCGCCAGGCGCTGCACGTGGCGCACCTGTGCGGCCTGAAGCCGCTCGCCCAGGAGCTGCTGTCGGTCTCGGCGGACCTCGGCGAGAGCGGCCCGGCCGCCGACGGGGCACGGGAGCCGGGCGGGATCGACGCGCTCACCGAGTCCGAGCGGCGGGTCGCCTCGCTCGCCGTGCTCGGCTACACCAACCGCGAGATCGCCGGACGCCTGTACGTCACGGCGAGCACCGTGGAACAGCACCTCACCCGGGTCTACCGCAAGCTCGGGGTACGCCGCCGCAAGGACCTGCCGGCCGATCTGCGGGCCAACCTGAGGAAGACGGGATGACGACTCCGATGACCACGCCGACCGCCACGAACCCGACGGTGCACGACGGCACCGGGCCCGGCCTCGCCCGGGCCCTGGCGGGCCTGACCGCCGACCAGCAACCGCAGTGGCCCGATCAGGAACGGGTGCGCGAGGTGCGCGCCGCGCTCGGCGCCCTGCCGCCCCTGGTGGAGCCCGCCGCCGTGGACCGGCTCCGGGAGCGCCTGGCCGAGGCCGCGCTCGGCCGGGCCCTGGTCGTCCAGGGCGGGGACTGCGCCGAGACCTTCGCCGGCAACACCCCCGAGCACGTGCGCGCCAACCTGCACGCCCTGCTGCACTGCGCGACGCTGTTCGAGGTCGCCTCCGGTCTTCCGGTGGTGCCGGTCGGACGCGTCGCCGGGCAGTACGCCAAGCCCCGCTCCAGCCCGACGGGCCCGGACGGGCTGCCCTCCTTCCGGGGCGACATCGTCAACGGCCTCGCGGCGACGGCCGAGGCCCGCACGCCGGACCCGCGGCGGATGCTCACCGCGTACGACGGCGCCGGCGCCGCGCTCGACGTGCTGGACTCGGTGGCCGACACGACCCGCAGCGAACTGTTCGCCGCTCACGAGGCCCTGCTGCTCGACTACGAGGTGCCGCTGGTGCGCGACGGGTACGCGCTGTCCGGCCACTTCCTGTGGATCGGCGAGCGGACCCGCCGGCTCGACGGCGCGCACATCGCCCTGGCCCGCCGGATCGCCAACCCGCTGGGCCTCAAGCTGGGCCCGTCCACCACCCCGGACCAGGCCGTCGCCTACGCCGAGGCGCTGGACCCGGACCGCGTCCCCGGCCGGCTGACGCTGATCAGCCGGATGGGCGCGGACCAGGTGTCCGACGTGCTGCCGCCGCTGGTGGAGGCGGTGGCGGACGCGGGGCACCCGGTGGTCTGGCTCTGCGACCCGATGCACGGCAACACCGAGACGGCGGCCGGCGGGCTGAAGACCCGCCGCTTCGACCGGATCGCCGCCGAGGTGAGCGGCTACTTCGCCGTGCACCGCGCGCTCGGCAGCCACCCCGGCGGCCTGCACCTGGAACTGACCGGCGACGACGTGACCGAGTGCCTCGGCGGTCGCGAGGACCTGCGCGAGGAGCAGCTCCCCGAGCGCTACCTGACCGGCTGCGACCCGCGGCTGAACGGACGCCAGACCCTCGACCTGGCGCGCTTCGTGGCGGAGATCCTGCTTGAGCACTCCGCCCGGCGGGCGCCCCTGGCGGTCTGAGGACCGTCCCACCCGGACCGACGGCCCGCTCCTCCACGCGGAGGAGGAGCGGGC
>NZ_BAAAKJ010000415.1:0-5815 GCF_039527695.1 Kitasatospora putterlickiae | reverse complement strand
AGACCGTGGTGCCCCGCTCCGGGTCAGGAGCGGGGCACCACGGTCGTCGCCGGGTCAGACGCCGAGGGTGGCGCCGCCGTCCACGGTCAGGTGCTGCATGGTGATGTGGCCGGCCTGGTCGGAGAGCAGGAAGGCCACCGCGTCGGCGATGTCCTCGGGCATCGCCAGTTTCCGCAGCGGAATTCCCGTCTTGTACGTCTCCAATTGTCCCTCGATGGTCTTCCGGGGCCCGTTCTCGTCCTGGAACATGCCCATCAGCATCGGGGTTTCGGTGGAACCCGGAGCCACCACGTTGCAGCGGATCCCGAAGCGGGCGACCTCAAGCCCCAGGCATTTGGTGAACGCCAGCGCGGCGGCCTTGGACGCCGCGTACGCCGACATGTCCGCGCGGGCCGTTCCGGCCGCGTTGGAGGCGATGGTGACGACCGCCCCGGAATTGCGCGGAATCATCCGGTTCACCACCGCGCGGGACATCAGGAAGACGCCCGTGGTGTTGACCGCGAAGGTGTCCCGCCAGTCCTCGTCGGACAGCGAGCGGGCCGACCCGAGGCGCAGCACGCCGGCGGCGTTGACCAGGTGCTCCACCGGTCCGAGCCGGCGCTCCACCTCGTCGATCACGCCCTCCACCTGCGCGCCCAGGCTGACGTCGGCCGCGAACGGGTAGACCTTGAGGCCGTCCGTCGCCAGTTCCCGCGCCATTTCCTCGACCGCCTCGCCGTCACGGTCGACGGCGGCCACCACGGCGCCTTCCGACGCCAGTCTCCGCGTCACCGCGGCGCCGATTCCCCGGCCCGCGCCCGTCACCACCGCAACCCCGCCTAGCATCACAGCGAACCCCTTCCGGGATGCCCGCGACAACCGCGGGATCTGATTCCTCTGCACGGTCTTTCCGTTTTCCGGTCAGCCTCCCAAGGCGCGTCCCGCACCGGCACCCTTAGCCGCCCCCTAAACGGAACCGGGGTGCCGGGATAGGGGCCGGTAGGGGATCCCGGGGGAACGCGTCGGTCCGTAGCATCGGAGGGCCGCCGTCCGCGCCTTCGCCTTTCCCGTTTTCCCGCCCGCGACGCGTCCCGGATTCGCCCCGGATTCCCGCAGTCCCACCCCCTCGGAGGGAATAGATGAGCACCGATTCCGGCAACGGATCGACACCCGCCACCGCAGCCGAGTCCGCCGTCGCCATCGTGGGTGTGGGATGCCGCTTCCCGGGTGACGTGCGCACCCTCGACGACTTCGGACGCCTGCTGACCGGCGCCGCCGACGTCTTCACCGACGTCCCGGCCGAGCGCTGGAGCGGCCGGCACACCGACCCCTCCGGCGGGCCCGGCAGCATCTCCAACGGCCGGGGCGCCTTCCTCGCGGACATCGACCGCTTCGACGCCCCGTTCTTCGGCGTCAGCCCCCGCGAGGCCGGCCTGCTCGACCCGCAGCAGCGGCTGATCCTGGAGGTCGCCTGGGAGGCGATGAGCGACTCCGGGCGCCCCCGGGAGGCCTGGCGCGGCTCGCGCACCGCCGTCCTGTTCGGCCTGCTCGCCAAGGACTACGAACTGCTGCACGCGCGCACCCTCGGCGTCGACGCGATCACCCAGAACCACGTCGGCGCACTGGAGTTCAGCTTCGCCGCCGGGCGCCTCGCGTACACCTTCGACCTCACCGGGCCGGTCGCCACCGTCAATTCGGCGTGCTCCTCCTCGCTGCTGGCCGTGCACCAGGCCTGCCAGAGCCTGCGCGCCGGCGAGTGCGACACCGCCCTGGCCGGCGGCGTCAGCCTGCTGGTCACCCCGGACCTCAGCGTCGCGCTCAGCCGGGTCGGGGCGCTCTCCCCCACCGGCCGCTGCCGCCCCTTCGACGCCGCCGCGGACGGCATCGTGCGCGGCGAGGGCGCCGGTGTGGTGGTGCTCAAGCGGCTCGCCGACGCGCTGGCCGACGGGGACCGGATCCACGCCGTCATCCGCGGCTCCGCCGCCAACAACGACGGCACCAGCATGGGCCTGACCGTGCCCAACGGGGCGGCCCAGGCCGACCTGCTGGAGACCGCCCTCGGCCGGGCCGGGCTCTCCCCCGCCGAGGTGGACTACGTCGAGGCGCACGGCACCGGCACCGCCATCGGCGACGTCATCGAGGTCGGCGCCATCGGCGAGGTGTACGGCGCCGGCCGGGACGCCGGCCACCCGCTGCTGATCGGCTCGCACAAGGCGCTGCTGGGCCACATGGACGCGGCGGCCGGCATCGGCGGACTGCTGAAGACCACCTGGATCGTCAACTCCGGGACCGTGCCGGGCCAGCCGTACGTGGAGACGCTCAACCCCAATGTGGACTGGCAGGACGGCGCGATCGCCGTCCCCGCCGCCACCACCGCGCTCGCCGGCCGCGACCGGCCCGCCCGGGCCGGCGTCAGCTCCTTCGGGCTCAGCGGCACCAATGTGCACGTGATCGTCGAGGCGCCGCCCGTCGTCGAGCCGGTGGCCGCCGAGGAGCCGCCCGCGCACCCGTACGTGCTGCTCGCCTCCGCCACCTCCCCCGCCGGTCTGACCGAACAGCTCGCGGCCCTGCGGGAGTCGGTCGCCGCGACGCCGGAGGGCGAGCTCGCCGAGCTCGCCGCCGCCACCGTCAACCGGCGCACCCACGAGACGCACCGCCACGCCGTGGTCGCCACCGACCGCGCGGGCCTGCTCGACGCGCTGGACGACGTCGAGGAGCCGCACGACGGCGCGTACAGCGGGGTGGTGCTCGACCCGGACGGCGCCCCGGAGCCGGTGTTCGTCTACGCCGGCCAGGGCGGCCAGTGGGCGGGCATGGCGATGGACCTGTACGCGGGCGACCGCACGGTGCGCGAAACCCTCGACGAGATCGCCGAGCTGGTCCGGGCCGAGGCCGGCTGGTCGCTGGTCGACGAGATCCGCGACGCCGATCCGGAGGCCGGGCTCTACCGCACCGAGATCGTCCAGCCCGCCATCTTCGCCGTCCAGGTCGCGATGACCCGCTGGCTGGCCGCCCGGGGCGTGCGGCCGGGGGCCATCCTCGGCCACAGCCTCGGCGAGGTCGCCGCCGCCCACAGCGCCGGCGTGCTGAGCCTGCCGGACGCGGTGAAGCTGATCGTCCGGCGCTCGGAGACCCTCGGCCTGGCCTCCGGGTGGGGCCTGATGTACGCGGTCACCGCCGACGAGCAGAGCGTCGACGCCGTCCTCGCCGGAACGGGCCTGCCGGTCACCGTCGTCGCGGTGAACGGGCCGGGCTCCCTGGTCGTCGCCGGACCGGCCGAGGAGGTCGCCGAGGCCGCCCGGCTGCTGGAGGCGGCCGGCCTGCGCTGCCGCCGGCTGCGGGTCGACGCGCCCGCGCACAGCCCGCTGATCGCCGAACTCGGCCCCCGCCTTGAGGCCGCCCTGGACGGGCTGCGCCCGGCCGCCCCGGCCGTCCGGATGCTGTCCACCGTCGACCCGTCGGCCGACGACACGGTCTACGACGCCGCCTACTGGGTCCGGAACTTCACCTCCCCGGTCCGGCTGTGGCCGGCCGTCGACCGGCTGCTCGCCGAGGACGACCACCCGCTGGTCGAGATCGGCCCGCACCCCGTGCTGGTGCCCTCGCTCACCGAGGCGCAGCGGCCGCACGGCCGGCGGGCGCCCGCGCTGCCGGTGCTCAGCCGGTACGAGCCGGGGCGGCTCGCCGCGTACCGGGCGCTGGCCCGGCTGCACGTGGCGGGCGTGCCGGTGGACTGGGCGGCGGCCGTGGACGGCCCGCGCCGGTACCGCACGCTGCCGGTGCCGTCCTGGCAGGGCGGGCACTACTGGCTGCCCGGCGTGGAGCGCGGGCAGCAGGGCGGCCCGGCCGCGGCCGGGGCGGCTCCGGCCGTCGGCGGGACGGCGCCGGCCCGGATCCGGCTCAGCCTGCTGGACGCCGAGGACCGGGTCACCGGCGAGCTGTACGCGCAGGTGAGCGCGGGCGATCTGGCGGCGCTCGGCCGGGTTCCGGCGTCCCAGCCCCGGCCCGCGAGCCCGGTGCCCGCGCAGCCGCAGACCACCGCCCCGGCCACCGTTCCGGCCACCCCGCCCGCCTCCGCGCCCGTGCCCGCGTCCGCCGGGCGGGGCCTGGCCGAGCTGGTGACCGCCACGGTGCGCGAGGTGCTCGGCCTGCCCGCCGACCAGGCCGTCCCGCGCCGTCGCGGCCTGTTCGAGCAGGGCCTCGACTCGCTGACCGCGGTGAGCCTGCGCCGCGGTCTGGAGCAGCGGTTGGGCGTGGCGCTCCCCACCACGCTCGTCTTCGAGCGGCCGACCATCAAGGCCCTGGCGGAGTACCTCGCCACGGTCGCGCCGGACCGCCTCCCGGCCCCGGCCCCGGCCCCGGCCGTCGAAGCGTCGTCCGTCGAAGCGCCGTCCGTCACGGACACCCCGACGGCTCCCGCGCAGGACGTGCACGAGGAGCAGGAGGACGGCATCGCCGTCATCGGCCTCGCCTGCCGGCTGCCCGCCGCCCCCTCCCCCGCCGCGTTCTGGGACCTGCTGTGCGAGCGCGGCGCCACCGCCGGCGACTTCCCCGCCGACCGGCTGCGGGACCCGGTCTGGGCCGAACTGGGCGACGCCATCGCCCTGCCGGGCTCCTACCTGGACGACATCGCCCAGTTCGACGCCCCGTTCTTCCGGATCTCGCCCCGCGAGGCCAAGCTGCTCGACCCCCAGCAGCGGCTCTTCCTGGAGACCGCCTGGGAGGCCCTGGAGGACGCGGGCTGCCCGGCGCACACCCTCGCCGAGCGCCCGGTCGGCGTCTACGCCGGACTCGCCCTGGCGGACTACCAGTTCCTGGTCGCCCGCGAGATGGAGCCCGCCCGGCTGAACCTCCACCACGGCACCGGCACCTCCTACGCCGCGCTGGCCGGCCGGCTCTCCTACCTGCTCGGCCTGCGCGGACCGAGCATGACGGTCGACACCGCCTGCTCCTCCTCGCTGACCGCCGTCCACCTGGCCTGCCAGGCGCTGCGCGCGGGTGACTGCGAGGTCGCCGTGGTCGGCGGCGCGAGCGCGATCACCGCCCCCAGCCCGCTGCTGGCCTCGATGGCCGGCTCCGGCGCGCTGGCCGCCGACGGCCGGTGCAAGACCTTCGACGAGAACGCCGACGGCTTCGCCTGCGGCGAGGGCGCGGTGGCGCTGATCCTCAAGCCGCTGTCCGCCGCCGTGCGCGACGGGGACCGGGTCTACGCCGTGCTGCGCGGCAGCGCCGTCAACCAGGACGGCGCGACCGGCGGCCTCACCGTGCCCAACCCGGTCTCCCAGGTGGAGGTGGTCCGGCAGGCCCTCGACCGGGCGGGCTGGGCGGCGCACGAGGTCGACTACGTCGAGACGCACGGCACCGGCACCCCGCTGGGCGACCCGATCGAGGTCCACGCGCTGGCCGAGTCGCTGGGCTCCGGGCGCGACGAGCGGGACCCGCTGCTGATCGGCTCGGCGAAGGCCAACGTCGGCCACCTCGGCGCGGCGGCCGGCGCGGTCGGCCTGCTCAAGGTCGTCCTGGCGCTGCGCAACGGCACCCTGCCGCCGCACCTGCTGGACCAGCCGTCGAGCCGGATCGACTGGGACCGGGTCCCGGTGCGGGTGGTGACCGAGTCCCGCCCGTGGCCCGCCCACGACCGCCCGGCCCGCGCCGGGGTGAGCGCCTTCGGGGTCAGCGGCAGCAACGCCCACGTCGTGGTCGAGCAGTTCGTGCCGGGCGGCGCGGACCGTCCCGGCGCGGTCCCGGCCGAGCCGGGCGAGCACGTGCTGCTCGCCACCGCGGCCACCCCGGCCGCGCTGCGGGCCGTCGCCCTCGGCCTCGCCGAGCGCCTCGG
>NZ_BAAAKJ010000414.1:7963-8470 GCF_039527695.1 Kitasatospora putterlickiae | reverse complement strand
CCGCCGTCTCGGCCTCGGCCGTGGCGGAGGCCACCGAGCACGAGGAGTGGGTCGACGGCATGCGGGAGCGCGGCGCGGCCGGCCCGGACTCCTGGGAGCCGGTGCCCGTCCCGCTGCCGACCTACGTGACGGCCCCGGTGGCCCCCCGGGTCAACCGCGGACTCGACCTGTCGGCCCCCGGCACCTGGAGCGCCGGCCGCCCGGCCGAGTCCCGGAAGACCCCGCTGTTCGACCAGTACGCCGAGCCCCCCGCGCCGGACCCCCGTCCCCGCGCCGCCAACGAGTAGCTTCGAGGCCCCCTCCCCGGGGGCCTCTTCGCTTCCCGGCACCCCTCCAGGGCCCCCACCAGGGGGGTGGTCACGGACCCCCTCCGAAAGGTGCTAGAGTTTCTTCTCGTTGGGGCTGTGGCGCAGTCCGGTAGCGCACCTCGTTCGCATCGAGGGGGTCAGGGGTTCGAATCCCCTCAGCTCCACCCAATGAAAGTCCCGCCCGATCGGTTGATCGGGC
>NZ_BAAAKJ010000414.1:0-7891 GCF_039527695.1 Kitasatospora putterlickiae | reverse complement strand
GTCCGGGCCGGCCCTCGGGGGCGGTGGGTCAGGGCTGGCCGGAGCCCGCGTAGGGGCCGGGCTGCGGGGCGCCGGACTGCGGGGGGACGGTGCCGTAGCGGGCCGGGCGGCGGCCGCGGGGGTGGCGGGTGAGGGTGTAGCCCGCGACGCCGGCCAGGGCGGCCAGGGCGCCGCCGGCCAGGGTCCAGAACCAGCGGCTGTTCCAGCCGGAGAACCAGCCGGTGTACCAGTGGTCCTCGGGCTCCTCCGGGGCCGCCGCCTTGGCGGTCGCGGCGCCGCCGCCGGCCGGCGGGACCAGCGGGGCCCTGAGCTCGCCGCCCTCCGGCTGGGCGTTGTCGGCGTCGCCCTTGGCGGCCACCCGCAGCTGCACCGAGGCGGCCAGGCCGAGGTCGGACTGCGGGACGTCGGAGGCCGAGAGCCGGACGTAGTAGCTGCCCGGCAGCGGGTCGCCGGACCACGGCTCGGCCCAGGAGCGGACCTCGCGCAGGGTGCAACTGAGCGTCAGCGAGCCCACGGCCTGCTCGGCGGTCGCGTTCTGGGTGCCGGCGGTGCAGGCCTGGCGGCGGCGCAGCCCGTCGAACACCTCGACGCTCCAGGTCTGCCGGTCGTGCCGGTCGGCGGACGGGGCGAGGGTGACCGTCAGGTCCACCCTGGCGGTCTGGCCCTCGGCCGCGCCGAACGCCCAGTACAGGTAGTCGCCGGTGGAGACGGAGACCGCCGCGTCCTGACCGGGGGCCAGGTTGACGGCGGTCAGGAAGGAGGTGCCGGCCTTGTTGGCGGGGGCCGGGCTGCCGCTCGCGCTCGGCGAGGGCGAGGCGGCCGAGGCGGCCGGGGCCGTCAGGGCGAGCGCCGGGAGCAGCGCCAGCGCGGCCGCGGCGGTGCGGAGGAAGGACGTACGCATGGTCAGTTCTCCTGCCAGACAGCGATGCGCCAGCGTGCGATCCAGCCGAACAGCAGGCCGGCCACCAGGCCGGCCAGGGTGAGCACGAGCAGCAGGATCCAGCCGCGGCCCAGGCCCATCGCCGGGCCGTCCGGGGCGGGGGAGGCGGCGGTCAGGTCGACCGTCAGCTCCAGCGGCAGGCCGGGGTCGGCCGCGACGCCGGGCTGCCCGGCCGCCGAGTTGGAGACCACCAGGCAGACGATGGTCTCCGGCTTGCCGCTCGGCGAGGCGGAGGCGGTCGCGGTGGTGGTGGCGGTGGCGTAGCCCTTGGAGGCGGCGGCCGACCAGCGCAGGCCGGTGGAGACGACGTCGGTGCGGCCGCTGCCGGCGTCGGTGCCGCGGACCAGCTCCTGGCCGGCGGTGCTGGTGGCCTGCAGCAGGACGCCGTAGTCGCGGGCCACCGCGCGGTCCAGCGAGACGCTGACCGAGGCGCGCAGCTCCTGGCCGGCCTTGACCGGGACGCGGTAGACGCGGTGCTCGGAGAACTTCTCGCGGTCGCTGTAGACGCCCGGCGTGAGGACCGGCGCGGACTCGCAGGTGTCGGTGCCGGCGGTCTTGACCGGGGCGACCGCGTAGGTGTCGTTGGAACGGTCGACCAGCTGCTTCACCTTCTCGGTGAGCTGCTCCTGGGTGCGCACGTCGGTGTAGGTGCCGCCGGTGGCGTTGGCGATGCAGAGCAGCTGCCGACGGGTCTTCTCGTCGTGCGCGAGGCCCAGCGTGTCGACCACCAGGTGGATGCCCTGGGAGGCCAGTTCGCGGGCGACGTCGCACGGGTCCGGCGGGGCGCAGGAGTCCTCGCCGTCGGTGATCAGCACCACCCGGCGGGTCGTCTCGCCCTTGCCGAGGTCCTGGGCGGCGCCGCGCAGGGCCAGGCCGATCGGGGTCCAGCCGGTCGGGCGCAGGGTCGCGACGGCGGTCTTGGCCTCGACCTTGTTGGTCTTCCCGACGGGGAAGAGCTGCTTGGTGTCCAGGCAGCCCTGGGCCTTGTCGTCGCCCTGGTAGTAGGCGCCCAGGGTGCGGATGCCGAACTCGGTCTCGGACGGCAGCGCGTCGATGACGTCGTTCAGCGACTGCTGGGCCACCGAGATGCGGGTCCTGCCCTGGATGTCGGCCTGGTTCATGGAGCCGCTGACATCGAGGACGAGGTCGACCCGGGGGGCCTCCCGGCCGGCGGCTCCGGCTGATGGTTCGTCGGCATGGGCGGGCAGGCCGCTGAGCAGCGCCCCGCCCGCTATCGCCAGGGCGGCCAGCAGGCTGCCGAGCCTGGCCTTCGGTCGTCGTAGTCCGGTAGTCACCCGCCGATCCTAGGGATCATCAGTTCGCCGTGGCCAACGTGCGATGGTGCGCGAAGGGGCAGCCTCCCGGCGCGAACTCGCGGGCGCCGGTGGCTGATCGGGGCGGGGGTGCGCCAGGGTGCGCCGGTGGTCCGGCCCGGTGTCCGACGGGCCGTCGGGCAATACGGGACACACCGGGTGAAAAGTCGATTGATAGGGATTTGCTCGTTAGGGTGACGAGCGGGGAGAGGGAGCCGTACGGCACTCGCGCGGCGCCCGCCCCGGCAGACACGTCCGCTTCAGGGGAAGGACCCGCACGTGAGCAACCTCTTCGCGATCGCCTATCCGGATCTGGCCACCGCCAGGGCGGTGCGCGACGAAGCGGTCGCCCTGCAGAAGCAGCGGCTGATCGAACTGGAGGACGCGGTCGTCGTCGAGCGCCGCGAGGACGGGAAGATCAAGCTGCACCAGCAGGTCAGCACCACCGGGGCCGGGGCCGCCTCGGGCGCCGTCTGGGGCGGGGTGATCGGCCTGCTGTTCTTCATGCCGTTCCTCGGCGCGGCGGTCGGCGGCGCGGCCGGGGCCGCGGTCGGCGCCACCACCGACATCGGGGTGGACGACGACTTCATGCGCCAGGTCGGCCAACACCTCCAGCCGGGCACCGCTGCGGTGTTCCTGCTGGTCCGCACGGCCACCGCCGACAAGGTCGTCCCGGCGCTGGCCCGCTACGGCGGTCAGATCATCCAGACCTCGCTCTCCGCCGAGGCCGAGGCCGGCCTCATGGCGACCGTCGAGGCCTCACGGGCGCACACCGCCCCGGCCTCCGCCTGACCCGACGGACCTGGCCCCACGGACCTGGCCCCACGGACCTGACCCGACGGACCTGACCCCACGGTCCCGGTCCGACCCGGGATCCCGCCGGAGGAACACGCCGCTCACACCGGGGCGGACGGGCCCGCCGCCCGCCCGCCCCGGCGTCCCTCCCAAGACGCCCCGCAGCCCCGACCCCTGGACGGTCCGTGGCGACTCCCCCCGTGACGAGAACCGCCGGCCGGCCGCGCCGGATCGTGCCGACCCGGCGCGCCACCGAACTCGCGCTCGTGCTGGCCGCCGTGCTGATCGCGGTGCTCGGCTACGCCGCGGTGGGCCTGACCATCGACGGCACGGTGCCCGCCGACGCGGGCCGGTACGGGGCCGCGCTGGGCGTGCTCGCGCTGCTGGCGCACGGCACGGTGCGCTGGAAGGCGCCGTACGCCGACCCGCTGCCGTTACCGATCGCGCTGCTGCTGAACGGCGTCGGACTGGTCGTCATCTACCGTCTCGACCGGGCCACCCCGGGCGACGCCGCGCGCGCCCAGCTGCTCTGGTCCGCCCTCGGGGTGGGCCTGTTCATCCTGGTGCTGCTCCTGCTGCCGGACCACAAGCGGCTGCGGCGGTACGCCTACGTGGGGGCGCTGGCGGCCCTCGTCCTGCTGGTGCTGCCGGTCTTCTTCCCACCGGTGTACGGCTCGCGGATCTGGATCACCGTCGGGCCGTTCTCGCTCCAGCCGGGGGAGTTCGCCAAGGTCCTGCTGGCGGTGTTCTTCGCCGCCTACCTGGCGGTGCACCGGGACGCGCTGGCGCTCACCGGGCGGCGGGTGCGGCCCGGCCGCGGCGGAGAATGGAGGTTGCCGCCAGGGCGGGTGCTGGCGCCGGTCCTGGTGATCTGGGCGGCCTTCGTCGGGGTGCTGGTGCTGGAGACCGACCTCGGCACCTCGCTGCTCTTCTTCGGCCTCTTCGTGGTGATGCTGTACGTGGCCACCGCGCGCACCGGCTGGATCGTCATCGGGCTGTTCCTGTCCGCCGTGGCGGCGGTCGGGGTGGGGTGGCTCTCGCCGCACGTGCACAGCCGGGTCAACGACTGGCTGGACCCGCTCGGCTCGATCGCCGAGGGGCACGGCGCCAACCAGATCGCCCAGTCGCTGTTCGCCTTCGCCTGGGGCGGCGAGCTGGGTGCCGGGCTGGGCAACGGGCACTCGGCGCTGATCGGCTTCGCCGCCAAGTCCGACTTCATCCTCGCCACCATCGGCGAGGAGCTGGGGCTGACCGGGCTGATCGCGGTGCTCCTGCTGTACGCGCTGCTGGTCTCGCGCGGCTTCCGGACCGGGATCGCGCTGCGCGACCCGTTCGGGCGGCTGCTGGCGATCGGGCTGGCGGCGCTGGTCGGCCTCCAGGTGTTCGTGGTCGCGGGCGGGGTGCTGGACCTCATCCCGCTGACCGGAATGACCCTGCCGTTCGTCGCCCAGGGAGGCTCCTCGGTGGTGACCAACTGGATCATCGTCGCGCTGCTGGTGCGGATGAGCGACGCCGCCCGGCGGCCGGGCCCGGGGGAGGGGCGGTGAGCCGGCGGCGCGGGGGCGGGCGGCCGGGCGACGGGCCGCAGGGGCTGCCGGGGATCTCCGTCACCGGGCGCCGGGCCGGCACCTTCTGCCTGCTGCTGATCGTGGCGCTCTGTGCCCAGGCCACCCGGGTGCAGGTGTTCCAGGCCGAGGAACTCAACCACAACGGCGCCAACCAGCGGCTGGTCATCGAGCGGTACTCGCAGCCGCGCGGCGGCATCCGGGTGGGCGCCGACACCGTCACCGGCTCCGAGGCCACCGGCGGACGGTTCGACTTCAAGCGCACCTACACCGACGGGCCGCTGTTCGCCGCGGTCACCGGCTACTCCTCGCAGACCTACGGCAACAGCCAGCTGGAGGGCACCGAGGACGCGCTGCTCTCCGGCACCGACCCCCGGCTGTCGGGCTGGGCGGTGTGGGACGCGGTCGCCCGGCGGCGCAACCCCGGCGGGGACGTGTACACCACCATCGACCGGGCCGCCCAGGAGGCGGCGGTGCGCGGGCTCGGCGGTCAGCGGGGCGCGGTCGCCGCCATCGAGCCGGCCACCGGCCGGATCCTGGCGCTGGCCTCCACCCCCTCCTACGACCCCGGGGACTTCGCGGGTGCCTCCGCCGGCGACCAGGAGGCCTGGAACCGGCTGCAGGCCGACCCCGGCCGGCCGATGCTCAACCGGGCGCTGCGCCAGACCTACCCGCCCGGGTCGGCCTTCAAGGTGGTCACCGCGGCGGCGGCGCTGGACAGCGGGGTGGTCACCGACATCGAGGCGCCGACCGACGCGCCGTACCCCTATGTGCTGCCGGGCACCGAGACGCCGCTGGTCAACGACACCCGGGCCTGCGACGAGCCCGGCCAGTCGCTGGACACCGCGATGACGCTCAGCTGCAACAGCGTGCTCGGCCACCTCGGGGTGCGGGTCGGCCTGGACCGGATGGTCGCGACGGCGGAGGCGTTCGGCTTCAACGACCCCCGGCTGGACACCCCGGTGCGGGCGGCCCGCTCCGTCTTCGACACCCGGATGGACGAGGCGCAGCTGGCGCTCTCCTCGATCGGCCAGTTCGACACCGCGGCCACCCCGCTGGTGATGGCGATGGTCGCCGCGGGGATGGCCAACAACGGCACCGTGATGCGTCCACAGCTTGTGGACAGACTGGCCAGGGCCGACGGCACCGTGGTGCGGTTGACGCGGCCCGCCGTCTACCGGCAGGCGGTCAGCCCGGGCACCGCCGGGCAGGTGCGGCGGCTGATGGCCAACGCGGTGGAGAACGGCACCGGGCGTGCCGCCCGGATCCCCGGCGCGGTGGTCGGCGGGAAGACCGGCACCGCCGAGCACGGGGTGGACAACAGCGGCACGCCGTACGCCTGGTTCATCGCCTGGGCCGCCCCGGCCGGCTCGGACGCGGTGCCGCCGGTGGCGGTCGCCGTGGTGATCGCGGACAGCTCGGCGACGGAGGTGACGGGCGGCGGGCTGGCGGCGCCGGTCGCCCGCTCGGTGATGCAGGCGGTGCTGGCCGGATGAGCCCCTTACCGGTGGTCCTGACCTGCCGTGTTAGCCCTTCGGCGAAGGGTCCGCCGTCTGCGAAGTGTCCGGTTTGTGTGTGCCGGTTCGACGGTTCGTACAAGGCGCGCGGCGGGACTGTTCGTTTGCGACACTGGTGTTTTCGCGGGGTACTGCCCATCTTTGTTCGGTTGGTCCCCGATGACACCCCTCGGCGCGTCGAGTGACCGGCCGCTAAAACCCTCCCCCACCCAGAAAGACCCTCGTTTTGGCCAGCAACACGCTCGGCTCACGCCTCCTGAGGCGCAAGCCCGTCACCACCCTGATCGCCGAGAGCGAAGGCCGCGACGGCCTGCCCGCCGGTGCGCCCGAGGAGGGCGGACGTTCCGGCATCCACCTGCGCCGCTCGATCGGGCTCTGGCAGCTGTCCGCGATCGGCATCGGCGCCACCATCGGCACCGGCATCTTCTTCGTGCTGACCAGCGCCGTGCCCTCGGCCGGCCCGGCCGTCATCCTGTCCTTCGTGATCGCCGCGGTCACCGCCGGGCTCACCGCGCTCTGCTACGCCGA
This sequence comes from Kitasatospora putterlickiae, assembly GCF_039527695.1. Classification (NCBI taxonomy): domain Bacteria; kingdom Bacillati; phylum Actinomycetota; class Actinomycetes; order Kitasatosporales; family Streptomycetaceae; genus Kitasatospora; species Kitasatospora putterlickiae. The sequence continues at coordinate 1,233 of NZ_BAAAKJ010000414.1, read as the reverse complement.
GATGGCCTCCGCCATCCCGGTCTCCGGGTCCTCCTACTCCTACGCGTACGCCACGCTCGGCGAGGGCGTCGCCTTCGCGGTCGGCATCTGCCTGCTGATGGAGTACGGCGTCTCGGCCTCCGCCATCGCGGTCAGCTGGGCCGAGTACCTCAACAAGTTCTTCGACCTGGCCTTCGGCTTCCAGCTCCCCGAGGCGCTCACCGGCGCGCCCGACTCCACCCACTGGTTCAACCTGCCGGCGCTGCTGCTGGTCGCCATGGTCTGCTTCCTGCTGATCCGCGGCGTCAGCGAGTCGGTCAAGGTCAACGCGGCCATGGTGGCCATCAAGATCCTGATCCTGCTGCTCTTCATCGGCGTCGGACTGACCGGCTTCCACTCGGGCAACCTGACCCCGTTCATGCCGCTGGGCATCGGCGGCGTCCAGGTCGCCGCCTCCAGCATCTTCTTCTCCTTCATCGGCCTGGACGCCGTGTCCACCGCCGGTGAGGAGGTCAAGAACCCCCGGCGCACCCTGCCGATGGCGATCATCATCTCGCTGGTGGTGGTCACCGTGCTGTACATCCTGGTGGCCCTCGCGGGCATCGGCGCCCAGCCGTGGGAGAAGTTCGAGGGCCAGGAGGCGGGCCTCGCCCAGATCCTCCAGGACATCACCGGCGCGAGCTGGCCGGCCATGCTCTTCGCGGTCGGCGCGATCGTCTCGATCTTCTCGATCACCCTGGTCGTCATCTACGGCCAGACCCGCATCCTGTACTCGATGGGCCGCGACGGCATGCTGCCCAAGCGCTTCGCGGAGCTCTCGCCGCGCACCGGCACCCCGGTCTGGAACACCATCGTGGTCGGAGTCGGGGTCGGCGCGCTGGCCGCCTTCGTCCCCCTGCGGGTGCTGGCTGACATCACCAGCCTGGGCACCCTGATCGCCTTCTCGGTCGTGGCGATCGGCGTGATCGTGCTGCGCCGCACCCAGCCCGACCTGCCGCGAGGCTTCAAGGTGCCGGGCTACCCGGTCGTCCCGCTGCTCAGCGTCGGTTTCTGCGCCTACCTGATCAAGGGCCTGCACGCGGACACCTTCGCGGCGGGCGGGATCGCCCTGGTGCTCGCGGTGACGGTGTACTTCGGCTACAGCATCAAGCACTCCAAGCTGGAGCGGGCGGAGCGGCAGGCCGAGGCGGACGCCAAGGTCGGCTGAGCGCGGTGCGCCGGCGACGGGCCGCCCGGGGGTTCGAAACCCCCGGG
>NZ_BAAAKJ010000413.1:422-2862 GCF_039527695.1 Kitasatospora putterlickiae | reverse complement strand
CGGCCTGGCCGCGCGGTGGGCCGCGCTCGCCGACCCCATGCTCGCCGCCGCCGCCCGGCACGCCCTGCACCCGTCCGGCCGCTGGCAGCGCTCCCCCGAGGACCCGGGGCCCGACGTCGCGCTGCTGCTGCCCCCGGTGCGCGGGGCCCCGGCCGCCGACGACCCGCGCACCGTCGCGACGCTGCGCGCCTGCCTCGCGGAGCTGACGGACGGCCACTACGCCTACCGCTTCCGGCACGACGGGCGCCCGCTCGCCGAGGCGGAGGGCGCCTTCGTGCTGTGCGGGTTCGTGATGGCCCTGGCCCTGCACCAGCAGGGCGAGGCCGTCGAGGCGGCCCGCTGGTTCGAGGCCGCCCGCGGCTGCTGCGGCTCGGCCGGCCTGTTCGCCGAGGAGTACGACATCGCCCAGCGACAACTGCGGGGCAACCTGCCGCAGGCCTTCGTGCACGCGATGATGCTGGAGTGCGCGGCCCGGCTCGCCGCGCCGCCGTCCTGACGGATCACAGCACCCACGGAGGTACCGCATGTCCGCTTCGCTCCCCGAGCTCACCGGTGACTACCAGCTGGACCCCGCCCACACCCGGATCGGCTTCGTCGCGCGCCACGCCATGGTGACCAAGGTCCGGGGCTCGTTCGGGCAGTTCGAGGGCACCGCCCACCTGGACGGGGACGACCCGGCCAAGTCGGCCGGTCAGGTGACGATCAAGGCCCAGAGCATCGACACCGGCGTCGAGCAGCGCGACCAGCACCTGCGCACCAACGACTTCCTCGACGCCCCCACCTACCCCGACATCACCTTCCGCAGCACCTCGGTCGAGCAGCGCTCCGAGAGCGACTACCGGGTGACCGGCGACCTCACCATCAAGGACGTCACCCGGCCGGTCACCATCGACTTCGAGTACACCGGCAACGCGGTCGACCCGTACGGCAACCTGCGGGTGGGCCTGGAGGGCTCGGTGACGATCAGCCGCAAGGACTTCGGCGTCACCTGGAACGCGGCCCTGGAGGGCGGCGGCGTCCTGGTCGGCGACAAGGTCGTCCTGGAGTTCGACATCTCGGCGGTCAAGCAGGGCTAGGGTCCGTCGAGGGGCCAGGTGTCCCGGTCGCGGAGGTGGTCGTAGGTCGGCAGCTCCGCGGCCAGGACGTCGAAGTACGGCAGCGGCGCCCAGAGCGCGCGGTCGCCGATCACGTACAGGCGCCGTTTCGCCCGGCTGGCGGCCACGTTGAGCAGGTGCGGGCTGCCGGCCGCCCAGGCGCGGGCGCCGGGGCGGTTGCCGCCGAGCAGGAGGATGACGACGTCGGCCTCCTTGCCCTGGGCCCGGTGGACGGTGGCGCAGCGTTCGTCCAGCTGTTCGGTGGTCCAGCCGAACTCGGCGCAGGTCTCGCGGCCCTCCCGGACCAGGGCGCGGAAGGGGGCGATGACGCGCAGGCGTTCGGGGGTGACGCCGTGCCGGTCGAGCCGGCGCAGGACGAACTCCAGGGCGCGGCGGTCGCGCTCGCCCCAGGGGGCGTCGCCGTCACGGGCGGGGTCGGGGGTGTTGAGCCAGCGGCTGGGCAGGAGGCCGTCGGTGCCCTCGTCGGGGAAGGGCCGGGGGTGGGTGCCGTACACCATCAGGCCGCCGTAGGCGACCTCGTTGCTGACGGTGAACATCGGGTCCTCGCAGCGGCGGTGGACCCGCAGCGGCGAGCCGACCCAGACGGTGGACCCGTCGGCGCCGGTGGGGTCGGGCAGGTAGGTGCCGTAGCGGTTGACGCGGTCGGCGACGGCCTGGGCGGAGGTGGCCGAGGGCAGCCACTCCTCGTCCACGCCGTGGGCGAGCAGCAGTCGGCGCTGGAGGGCGCTCGGCATGGTGACGACCGGCTCCAGCTGGAGGGGGTCGCCGACCAGCACGGCCCGGCGGGCGCGCCACAGGGCGCCGACGGCGGCCTGTGGGGTGGCCTGCCCGGCCTCGTCGACCAGCACCCAGCCGAGGGCGCCCCGGCCGAGGCGGGCGAACATGCTGCCGATCGAGGAGAAGGTGGTGGAGACGACGGGGACCAGGAGGAAGAGGGTCTGCCAGGCCCGCAGCACCTCCTCGTCGGGGACCGGACCGTTGGTGCCCGCCATGAGCTCCGTCAGGACGAGGAGGTTGCCCCGGACCCGCTTGGCGTTGGCGGCGACGAAGGCGCGGTGCAGGTCCAGGGCGCGCATGAACAGGTCGCTGCGGGCGGTGCACCAGGCCTCGTCGGACCAGGGCGAGCCGAGTTCCTGCTCCCCGTCGTCGAGGTGGAGCCACTCCAGGGGCAGTGAGGGCAGGTCGGCGGCGGCCCGGCGCAGGGCGCGGTGGGCGGCGTCGAGGCCGGCCGTCTCCGCGTCCAGTTCGCCGCGGGCGGCCGCGGCGTCGTGCCGGGCCCGCTGCGCGGCCGCCAGGGCGGCGGACTCCGCCCTACGGGCGGGGGC
>NZ_BAAAKJ010000413.1:0-401 GCF_039527695.1 Kitasatospora putterlickiae | reverse complement strand
CGGGCACGGGCCCGGGAGGCCGCCGAGGCGGTCTCGTCGAGGGTGACGGTGGAGCGGGTGTGCAGGTCCTCGGCGGCGAGCCGCTCGGCGCGGACGCAGTGGGTGAGGTGGTCCTGGGCGTCCTCCAGGGCGGAGCGCTGGTGCACCAGCAGGTCGAGGATCTCGGCCTGGGTGCGGTCCCGCTGCGCCTCGGCGGCCTGGCGTTCGGCGGCGGTCCGCAGCAGGCGGCGCAGCCCGGAGCGCAGGCCCGGTTCGGCCGGGGCCGACGCGTCGTGCCGGGCGGTCAGGGCCTCGACGTACTCGCGGTGGTGGGCGGCCCGGTCGCGGGCGGCGGCCAGGCCGGCGCGGGCCTCGGCGAGGGCCGTCCGGGCGTGCGGGACGCCCCGGGTCGCGGCGTCGTG
>NZ_BAAAKJ010000412.1:8283-15038 GCF_039527695.1 Kitasatospora putterlickiae | reverse complement strand
AAGCCGGCGAGCAGCCCGAGGAAGGAGATCGGCCCGGCCAGCGCGACGGCGGAGGCGGTGAGCAGGGTGACGGCGAGCGCGACGGCGGCCCGGGTGGCGCCGGGGCGGTGGCCCAGGCCCCGGGCGAGGTCGTCGCCGAGCGCGAGCGCGGACAGCGGCCGGGTGGTGAGCAGGGCGACCAGGAAGCCGGCGCCGAGGACCGGAGCGAGCTGGCGCAGCGTCGTCCAGCCCTCCACGCCGGCCAGCGAGCCGAGCACCCAGACCCGGTAGCGGTCGTACGCCTCGGGGGAGTTGACGATCAGCACGCCGGTCAGGCCGCCGAAGGTGGCGCCGACGGCGGAGCCGCCGAGGACCAGCCGCATCGGGGAGCCGCCGCCCCGGCTGCCGGCGATCGCCAGGACCAGCCCGCTGGCCAGCACGGCGCCGCCGAAGGCGAAGGCGAGGTAGCCGTAGGAGGTCTGCACGCCGAGGACGGCGATGCCGAGCACGACGCCCAGCGAGGCGCCGGCGTTGACGCCGAGCAGGCCGGTCTCGGCGAGCGGGTTGCGGGTGACGGCCTGCAGTTGCGCGCCGGCCACGCCGAGCGCGGCGCCGACCAGCAGCGCGGTCAGGGTGCGGGGCAGCCGCAGGTCGCCGACGACCAGGGCGAGTCGGCTGTCGGAGCGGGCACCGTCGGTGTCGAGCAAGTAGTCCAGCACCCGGCCGGGGCCGACCTCGCCGGCGCCGACGGACAGTGAGAGCGCGGTGAGCGCGAGCAGGGCGGCGAGGACGCCGCCGACGGCGGCCCAGGAGGTGCGGCGCGACCGTTCGGCCGCCGGCGGGGCGGGGACGGGGGGATCCGCGTCGGCCGCCTCGGCGGCACCCACTTGCGACAATGTCATAAGGTAAGGCTAACCTAATGGTCATCGCGGTTGGACCGCCGTCCGGCCGGGAGCCGGATCCGTCCGGACCGCCCCTGGTTCGCGGCACCGCACCACCGTTCCACCGCTCACCGACCGCACCGCCCGTCTGCAACACCCCTGCCCGGAGGCCTCCATGTCGACCCGCCAGAGCCCGCTCCACCCCGCCCGCCGCCGTGCGGTCCAGGCGCTGGCCGCCACCGGGGCGGCCACGCTCCTGCTCGTCGGCTGCGGCTCCTCGGGCTCCTCCGACAAGGGCTCCGCGGAGGGCTCGCCGTCCGGCGCCGCCACCACCGCGGCCGCGGGCGGCGCGGCCGACGCCGCCGGCGGCAAGCGGACCGTCAAGGACGCCACCGGCACGGCCGTTGAGATCCCCGCCGAGCCCAAGCGCATCGTCACCCTCACCCAGGAGGACCTCGACGCGGTGCTCGCGCTCGGCCTCAAGCCGGCCGGCATCACCAACGGACAGGGCCTCAACGAGCCGCCGGCGTACCTGAAGGACAAGGTCCAGGGCGTCCCGGTGGTCGGCAACCTGCTGCAGCCCGTCATGGACAAGGTGATCGCCGCCAAGCCCGACCTCATCCTGGCCGGTGACATGCAGGACCAGCAGGTCCTCAAGCAGCTGCGCGAGATCACCCCGGCCACCCTGGTCACCATGGCGCCCACCGACGACTGGAAGCTCTCCTTCCGCGGCATCGGAAACGCCGTCAACAAGCTGGACCAGGCCAACAAGGTCATCGCCGACTACGACGCCAAGGCCGCCAAGGCCGGCGGCGAGCTCGGCGAGAACAAGGGCAAGGCCGTCTCCATCGTGCGCTGGAACCCGACCGGCCCGAGCTGGATGGAGAAGAAGCAGTTCGCCAGCGGCGTCGCCCTCGACATGGGCCTGACCCGCCCGCAGGCCCAGGACAAGGACGGCAACGCGCACACCCCGGCGCTGAGCCTGGAGAAGATCAACGAGATCGACGGCGACTGGCTGTTCCTCTCCACCCTCACCGACGACGGCAAGGCGGCGCTGAAGGACGTCCAGTCCAAGCCCGCCTACCAGGAGCTGAACGCGGTGAAGAACAACCACACCGTGACCGTCGACGGCTCCGTCTGGTCCACCCGGGGCGGCCCGCTCGCGGCCGACGTGGTCATCGGCGACATCAGCAAGGCGCTCGGCGCCAAGTGACCGCCGGCGGCGAGCGTCCTCGGCGGGCGCCCGCCGCCTTCCCGTCGTCTCGTCGTCCCGTCCGCTAATCGAAGGAACCCGCCATGGAGTTGACGGTCGAGGGCCTCACGGCTGGCTACGGCCCCGGGCGCCCGGTGCTGGGCGGGGTGGACCTCACCGTGCCCGGCGGGCGGGTGGTGGCCATCGTCGGCCCCAACGGCTGCGGCAAGTCCACCCTGCTGCGCTCGATCGCCCGCCTCCACCGGCCGGACTCCGGGCGGGTGCTGGTCGGCGGCGAGGACATCTGGAGGCTGCGCCCCCGCCAGGCCGCCCACCGGGTGGCGCTGCTGCCGCAGAGCCCGCAGGCCCCGGAGGCGGTCACCGTGGCCGGGCTGGTCCGCTACGGCCGCCACCCGCACCAGGGACTGTTCCGGCAGTGGTCCGCCGACGACGAGCGGCTCACCGCCGAGGCGCTGCGGGCCACCGGCGTCGAGGAGTTCGCCGACCGGCGGCTCGACCGGCTCTCCGGCGGCCAGCGGCAGCGCTGCTGGCTCGCCATGGTGCTCGCCCAGGACGCCCCGGTGGTGCTGCTCGACGAGCCGACCAGCGCCCTCGACCTCGGCCACGCCGTCGAGGTGCTGGAACTGGTCCGCGAGGTCGCGGCGGGCGGGCGCACCGTCGTCATGGTGCTGCACGACCTCGCGGCGGCGGCCCGCTACGCCGATCTGGTGGTGGCGATGCGCGGCGGCGAGGTGCTCGCGTGCGGGGCGCCGCGCGAGGTGGTGGACGCGCCGCTGGTGCGGGCGCTGTACGACGTGGACAGCGATGTGCTCGCGGCCCCCGGGGACGGCGCGCCGGTGATCGTCCCCCGGGCCGGGAAGCGGACGGCGGACTCCCCGGCCGGCTGACGGGCGGCCGTCCGGGGCCCCCGAACGGTCCGACGGGCGCGGCGGGTTGCGGTTCGCGGCGCACCCGGGGTGTGGTCTGCTGGACGGGCGTCCTCCGGGCGTCCTCCGGGCGCCCGTGGCGCCGCCGTGCCCGCCGTTTCCGGGAGAGGTCACCGATGCTCCGTCGCTCCGCCGCCCTGTTCGTCGCCCTCGTCCTCGGCTCGGCCGCCACCGCCGGCTGTTCCGCGGCCTCCGCTCCGGAGCCCGCGGGGGCGCCGCTCCCGTCGGCCACGGCCGCCCAGGTCGCGCCGGTGCCCACGACGGAGGCGCCGTCCCCGTCCGCGCCCGCGCCCCCGTCGGCGACCCCGACCCCGACGCCGGGCGCTCCCGTCTCGGTGGACGTCTCGGGCACCGTCACCGACGGTCTGGAGTCCCCGTGGGGCCTGGCCGTCCTGCCCGACGGCGACCTGCTGGTCTCCGGGCGCGACGACGCCAGGATCCTGCGCGTCTCGGCGCGGGACGGCACCAGGACCGAGGCCGGCACCGTCCCCGGTGTCACCTCCGGCGGCGAGGGCGGCCTGCTCGGCCTCGCCCTGTCGCCCGGCTTCGCCGCCGACCACCAGGTCTACGCCTATCTCTCCACCGCCTCCGACAACCGGATCGTCCGCCTCGGCTACGACCCCGCCCGCCCGGCCGGCTCCCAACTCGGCGAGCCGGTCGTCCTGCTGGCCGGGATCCCGCACGGCCCCCGGCACAACGGCGGGCGGATCGCCTTCGGCCCCGACGGCCTCCTCTACGCGGGCACCGGCGACGCCAACGAGCGCCCGCTCGCCCAGGACCGCGACTCGCTCGGCGGCAAGATCCTGCGCCTGTCCCCGGACGGCGCCCCCGCCCCCGGCAACCCGTTCCCCGGCTCCCCGGTCTGGTCGCTGGGCCACCGCAACGTCCAGGGCCTGGCCTGGGATCCGCAGGGGCGGCTGTTCGCCTCGGAGTTCGGACAGGACACCTGGGACGAGCTCAACCACATCACCCCCGGCGGCAACTACGGCTGGCCGGACGTCGAGGGCACCGCCGGCCGCCCGGGGTTCACCGACCCGGTCGCCCAGTGGCACACCGCGGACGCCTCCCCGAGCGGCATCGCCCACGCGGCCGGATCCGTCTGGATGGCCGCCCTGGGCGGCGCCCGGCTCTGGCGGGTCCCGCTGGCCGGTGACCGGCTCGCCGGCGCCCCGCAGGAGTTCCTCTCCGGGACCTACGGCCGGCTGCGCACCGTGACGGCCGACCGGGACGGCACGTTGCTGCTGGTCACCGACAACACCGACGGCCGGGGCGACCCGCGCCCGGGCGACGACCGAATCCTGCGACTGGTCGTCAACGGGCGGTGACCCGGCGCGGTATTTGATCACCTGTTCGAGCGGTTTGAACGCGGTTCGACCGGGGATGCGCCGGTTCCTACCGGTCAGTACCCCTCCCTGCCGGTTCGGTTGTCAGTGCGTCCCGTTACGTTCCTCCCATCACTGACCGACTGGGAGGAGAGCGGCCGTGGCGTGGGTGGATACGGGAGCGGGCGATTACCAAGTCGCCTTCGACGAGGAGGGCAAGGTGGTCTGCCGCAACGCGGCCGGCCGTCAGTTGAAGGCCGTCCCGCCGAAGCTGAACGACGACCCGGTGGTCGTCGGGCTCAGGCAGCTCACCGAGTGGCTGGAGGCGCACCGGCGCGGCTGCCTGGAGACCGTCGAGCGGTGGATGGTCCGCTCCCTGCCGGTGCCCGCGGCCGTCGTCACCGCCGTCTGGGCGGACGAGGCGTGGCAGGAGGTCCTGCGCGACCTGGTGGTCACCGGACCGGACGGCGCCGTCGCCGGCTTCCTGCGCGGCGCCGACGCCGAGCGCGGCCTCGGCCTGGTCGACCTCGACGGCGACACCGTCCGCCTCACCGACGGCGAACTGCGGATACCCCACCCGGTCCTGCTGGAGGACCTCGACGAGCTGCGCGAGTTCGCCGTCGAACTCGGCGTCTCCCAGCAGGTCCAGCAGCTGTACCGGGAGGTCTGGCACAAGCCCGGCGAGACCACCGGCACCGAGGTCGACACCTACGCCGGCGGGCGTTACGGCGCCCTGCGCGACCTGGTCGGCCGCTGCGCCCGGCTCGGCTACCGGGTCCGCGGCGGACACGCCGTGCTGCCCGTCGTCGAGGACGGCCTCGCCCTGGAGGCCCGGGTCTGGGTCGGCGACTACTACGAGTACGACGAGTGCGAGACCGGCGCGCTCAGCTGGACCGGCCCCGACGGCAAGGTCCTGCCGCTGGCCGAGGTCGGACCGGTCGCCTGGTCCGAGGGGATGCGGATGGCCGCCGCACTGTACGCCGGCCGCACGATCGAAGGGGAGGAAGGCGCATGACCACCACCACCGGACCCGACCGCACCACCGGTGCGCCCGGCGACGACGCCCGCCACGAGCGGCTCCTGGAGGCCGGGGCGATCCTCGCCCCCGGCACCCTGTCCGGCGTCGGCACCCCCGAGAGCGCCGCCGACGTGCTCACCGCGCGCGGCTACGCCCACCCCGCCCTGGACGGGCGCCGGATCGTGCGCCTGGTCCCCGGCGCGCTCGGCCCCGCCGAGGACGCCGCCGTCGACTTCCTCGGACTCGTCCCCGACACCGAGCCCGTCGAGGTCGGCCAGGTGCGCCAGGAGGCGCTCGGCTTCCCCGCCTGGGCGCTCGTCCACGACCCGGCCAACGGCCACCACGCGCTCGCCCTGGTCAAGGAGATGGAGCGGCTCGCCCGCCAGGCCAAGTCCAAGCCCGGCCACGCCAAGGACGGCTTCGACGAGCTGGCCCGCCGGCTCGGCCGCGCCGTCCCGCACTTCCTGCCCACCTACTGCGAGCAGGTCGGCCGGATCTTCCTTGAGCACGGCAACCAGTCCTACGCCAGCACCTTCTTCGGCAAGGCCCGCGAGGCCGAGCGCACCCACAACCTCGCCGTCGACGAGGAGCGGCTGCGCGCAGTCTTCCTGGAGTTCGCCCTGGCCGGCGCGCTCAGCGTCAAGGCGCTGCGCCAGTACGTCAAGGAGCTGAGCCTGCGGCTCGACCCGCAGACCTCCTGGCAGCGGTTCCGCCAGCTGTGCACCGAGCGCTCCGCCGCCGGCATGGCCCCCTACGCCGGGATCGCCGAGGACGCCCGCGCCCTGCTCAAGGCCGCCGGCCTGGACCCCGAGGAGCACGAGCGGGCGCTGCTCGCCGACCTGCTCGCCTCACCCGCCGTCAACCGCGCCCCCGGCTCCTTCTGGAAGGCCTGGCGCGGCCGGATCGTCGAGCTCGGCCGGAGCGACGCCGCCGTCCGCGCCCGCCTGCTGGAGCTGGTGCCCGACACGCCCGGCAACGACGACGCCGACGTCCAGGACACCGCCTGGCTCGCCCTGCTCGCCGACAGCGGCGCCGAGGGGCTGCTCACCGACCCGCCCGCCGATGCCACCACCACCACCGCCGACGCGGCCACGGCCACGGACCCGGCCGGGGCGTCCGAGTCGGCCGCCGCCTGGCTGCAGCGCTGGACCAACCACCTCGGGCGCGGCTGGCGCGACCGGGGCATCCACACCGCGACCGTCGCCCTGGCCACCCGGATGGTGGAGCGGCTGCGCGCCGAGGCCGTCCCGGTCGACCTCTACACCGGGGTGCGCCGCAGCGCCACCCAGCTCGAACTCCTCGACCTGCTGCTCGCCGAGGGCGTCCCGGTCGCCGACCCGGACGGCCAGGCCTTCCGCATCCAGCACTGGGTCGCCGCCTCCGGCGCCGACGGCCGCACCCTGGCCGCCGTCGCCG
>NZ_BAAAKJ010000412.1:3436-8266 GCF_039527695.1 Kitasatospora putterlickiae | reverse complement strand
GTCGCCGCCGACCCCCGCTACCGGCCCGTGCTGCGCGCCGCCGTCCCCGCCGTGTGGGACACCGTCGACAAGCGCGGCCTGGCCGCCCGGCCGGTGCTGCGCGAGCTCTTCATCGAATGGTCCGACGCCCAGGCCGACGACCTGGAGACCATCCGCGGCCTGGAGAGCGCGGCCGCGCTGCTGCGCGGGCTGAGCGCCCACCGCACCGGCATCCGCGACGAGAACCCGGCCGCCGCCCAGCGGATCGCCGACCTCGACGTGGCCGGGCTGCTCGCCCGCGCCCTGCGCGGCGGCATCCTCGACGAGCTCGCCTGGCCCGCCCTGGAGGAGGCGCTCACCAAACTCGGCGTCGAGGGCGACACCCCCGGCTACGGCAACGGCCGCAGCCTTCCCAAGGGGCTGGTGCTGCAGGAGGCCTGGCCGCACCTGGTGGTCGGCCGGGGCAACCAGGTCGTCGTGGTCGGACCGCAGGGCATCGTGCTCGAACACACCCTGCGCATCCCGCACAAGCTGGAAAGCCACCTGCACGCCCACTTCCGGTTCGTCGGCAACGAGCTGCTGGTCGCCTGGTACCACGACGGCAAGCAGCACGCCTACTGGTCCGGCCGGCCCGCCGAGACCTTCGAACTCGGCGGCGAGGTGATCGCCCGCTACTACAGCGGCAACGACGTGCTCGACCCGCCGTCCCTCCCGCTGCCCGGCGGCGGCCGCACCGGCGGACACCGCCCGCTGCACGTCGGCGACACCAAGCTGCCCGAGCAGGACCACGTCCTCACCGACGGCACCGGCCACTGGACCGCCCGCTGGAACCGCGGCCCGGTGCTGCACGAATTCGACGCCGCCACCGGCACCGTGGGGCGCGTCTCCGAGCCGCCGCGGATCGCCGCCGGCGCCGCGGCGGGCCAACTCCAAGTCGGCCGCACCCGGATGCTGCCGCTCCAGCCGGGCCTGGAGGACACCCCGCTCGGCACCGACGGCACCGTGCTCGGCAGCTGGGTGCGGACGGAGGGCAAGCGGGTCACCACCGGCACGGCCGACGGCACGACGCTCCTCATCGACAACACCGGGATCCAGGCCCAGACCTACCCGTTGGGCCTGCTCGCCCTGCCCGGCGGCGGCCGGCTGGTGGTCCATGACGGCCACCAGCGCCACCTCGCCCTCGGCCTGACCGCCGAGTACCCCGCCGGGCAGCCCGCCGCGGGCGGCACGGTCACCCTCGACCCGTCCGGCTGCACCTCCGACGTCGAGCCCGGCCACCCCGGCGGCCAGGACGCCGCCGGCACCGCCGTCGTGCTGCCGATCGCCCACTGGCACGCCCTGCGCCCGCGCGACGAGCACGGCTCCACGCTGCTGCGCGGCGTCACCGCCGAGCAGGCCGCCCGCCTCATCGACGCCGCCTGGCCGGCCGACGCCGAGCCCGTCCCCGCGGAGGAACAGCGCTGGATCACCGTCCAGGGCGTCCGCCGGCCCGTCGTCAGCAGCGGCAAGTCCGTCGAGGAGCTTCCGCTCGACGCCGTCGCGGAGCTGCTGCCCGGCATCACCCACCGGCGGCTGCTGGCCGGCGTCACCGGCCTCGCCCGCATCGCCGCCACGCTGCTCGACACGGTCGCCCGCTACCTGCCGCAGCCCGAGGACGCCGCCCGCCGCACCGCCGACGGCGCCCCGAAGTACGCGTACCGGCCCGAGCACGGCACCGACTACGACCTCGGCCAGGCGGTCACCCTGCTGCTGCCCGGAACCGGAGGCTTCGGCCGCTCCTGGGACCGCACCGTCAACTACCGCGTGCTCAACAACCTCCGGACGGTCACCGCCGTCCTGGCCGAGCCCCCCGCGGCCGACGGCGACGGCTGGAGCACCGCGCACCGGATCGACCTGCACGGCGACGACACCCACCACGGCTGGCTGCAGGTGCTCGGAAACCTCGGGGTCCTCGCCTACGCGGCCGCCGCCCCGCTCACCTCCGCCGAGCACCGCGCCTCGCTCACGCTGCTGCTCACCGAGCTCACCACCGGGCCGCTCGCCGACCGCGGCGCCACCGTGCGCCACCTCCTCCTCACCGAACCGCTCACCAACCCGAACGCGGACTCGGGCAAGCACGAGCGCCGGGCCGGCCAGGTCTGGCGGCACGGCGAGCGCACCGTGATCCTCCTCGACTGCAGCCACCACGCCGACGACAAGGTCTTCTGGCTCGCCGTCGACCACGACCCCAGCGGCGCCTTCGGCCCGGTCGCCCACTTCGGCACCGCCAGGGAGCGCACCACCGAGGAGACCGTCACCGCCGACTGGGTCGCCCGGTTCATCGCCCTGCTCGCCGAGCGCGGCGCCATCACCCACCGCCCCGAGCGCGCCACCGACTTCGGCGAGCGCACCGGCATCGGCGCCATCCGCTCCACCCTGCTGTTCAGCCCCACCGACGCCCTCACCCAGTGGTACGGGACGCCGCTGCCCGCCGAGGCGCTCAAGGAGTACGGCCTCAAGTCCGCCGAGGCCAAGGCCGCCCGCGAGTGGCTGCGCGGGCGCGAGTGGGCCGCCCTCGCCGACGTCTGGGCCGCCCTGCTGCCCGCCGACCCGGAGGACCTCTGGACCACCGGACCGGACAGCGCCGCCGGCGCCGCCCGCTGGATCGAGCGCATCGGCCGGATCGTCACCCTGCCCGAAGCGCTGCAGTCCGGCGTCAGCGGCACCAGCGTGCAGAAGGTCGAGGAGGTCCTCAACCACGCGAGCACCCCGTGGCTCAGCCGCACCACCCGTCAGCGGCTGCGCGCCGAGGGGAAGGGGGACAAGCCCGAACTGCGGCCCGACGACGCGGACGCCCTGCCGACCTACAGCAGCCCGTCCGAGTTCGCCGACGCCGTCGCCTGGCTCGCCTACCGGCTGCCCTGGAACAGCCCGCTGCGCGCGCTGCTCGCCCCGGCCGTCCAGGCGCTGCGCACCCGGCTGGCCGACCCGGAGCTGCTGCTCGCCTACGACCTGCGCCGCAACAGCAAGGGCGAGCCGCTGAGCGCCGTCCTGCGCACCCGCTTCGGCCTGCCAGCCGAGGGCGGCGCCGACGCCGACGGACTGGTCCGCTGCGGCGACGCCGTGGTGCTGTCGCCCGGCCACGACGAGGCGGAGTACATCTGGTGGCGCCCGGCCGGCCTCAGCGGGCCGCAGGACCCGGCGCTGGACCTGCTCGTCGGCCTTGCCGACAGCTTCTGGCTGGCCCGGCAGCGGACCGTCCTCACCGCCCTCCTGGACGGCGAGCTGGACCGGCTGGTCGCCCTGCCGGACCTCCCCGAGGCGGCCGGCGCGGCCGCGGCGACCGGGGTGGCCGGCATCGAGGCCGAGGCCGAGATCTGGCCCCACCACCCGATGCTCACCGTGCCGGAGCTGGTCACCGAGGTCGCCAAGACCCACGAGCTGGGCGAGGACGCCGCCACCGTCTACCTCCAGCTGCTCGCCCTGCCCGACCCCACCGACCGCAACGTCGCCCGCTGGACGGGCTGGAAGCCGGCCCGGCTGAAGAAGGCGCGCGCCGAACTGCTCGCCTCCGGGCTGGTCGTCGAGGCCAAGCGGGCCCGCGCCGGGCGCACCCTCTTCCTCCCCTGCGGCTGGCAGGAGGCCACCGCCCCCGGCCTGCCCGTCGAGACCTGGAAGGCCGGCCTCTACGACCTGCCCACCCACCACGCCGCGCTGCCGAAGCGGTCCGTCCCGGAGCTGTTCGCCCGGGCCTGGCGGCGCGTCACCGACGGGGACGCCCCCGGATTCGAACAGCTCCAGACCGGCAAGCGCAGGAAGGCCCGCCGATGACCACCACCACCCGCACCGCCACCGCGCCGGAGGGGGCCGCCGCCCGGCAGGTCGTCCTGCCGGAGCAGCGGTACGCCGCCGAACTGGAGTTCCTCGCCGCGTACGACTCCGGCCCGCGCCCGCCCGGCTGGCGGCTCACCCCGCGCGCCGTGGTCACCTTCGTGATGGGCAGCGACGGCGAGAAGCTCAAGGCCGGCCGGAAGAGCCTGGCGATCGAGCAGAAGTTCGTCGGCGAGCGGGCCCTCGTCGAACGCTGCGTCGTCACCCTCGCCGGAGAGCGCGGCCTGCTGCTCGTCGGCGAGCCCGGCACGGCCAAGTCGATGCTCTCCGAACTCCTCGCCGCCGCCGTCTGCGGCACCAGCGCGCTCACCGTCCAGGGCACCGCCGGCACCACCGAGGACCAGCTCAAGTACGGCTGGAACTACGCCCTGCTGCTCGCCAAGGGCCCCAGCCGCGAGGCCCTGGTGCCCTCCCCGGTGCTCACCGCGATGACCACCGGCGCGGTCGCCCGGGTCGAGGAGGTCACCCGCTGCCTGCCCGAGGTCCAGGACGCCCTGGTCTCGCTGCTCTCCGAACGGCGGGTCGCCGTCCCCGAACTCGCCGGCACCCCCGACGGCCAGCTGCACGCCGTCCCCGGGTTCACCCTGATCGCCACGGCCAACCTGCGCGACAAGGGCGTCAGCGAGATGTCCGCCGCCCTCAAGCGACGGTTCAACTTCGAGACGGTCGGCCCGATCGGCAGCCTCGCCGCCGAGGTGGAGCTGGTCCGCCGCCAGTCCACCGCGGCCGTCACCCGCGCCGGCGCCGCCTACGCGGTGGACGACGCGGTGCTGGAGGCCCTCGTCACCGCCTTCCGCGACCTGCGCACCGGCCGCTCCACCGAGGGCTGGGACGTCGAACGCCCCTCCACCGTGATGAGCACCGCCGAGGCCGTCTCGGTGGCCACCGCCCTCGGCGTCACCGCCGCCTACCTGCCCGACGGCGGTGACCTGCTCGGCCGGCTCCCCGGCCAGCTCATCGGCGTCGTCCGCAAGGACGACC
>NZ_BAAAKJ010000412.1:2618-3362 GCF_039527695.1 Kitasatospora putterlickiae | reverse complement strand
CCGCCACCCCTCAGCCCCAACCCCAACCCCCAACTCCCGAAACTCCACCGAGAGGTGAACACATGAGCAGCGCGGTGCCGCCCGGCGGGGCGGGCCCCGGTCTCGACGACCCGCGCGGGACGGTCGAGGCCCAGGCCGCCCGACTGGCCGCCTCCGGACTCGACACGCCCGGTCCCTACCTGATCGGAGTGCGCCACCACGCGCCCTCGCTCAGCGCCGTCGTGCCCGCCCTGCTCGACGCCGCCGCGCCCGAGGTGCTGCTGGTCGAGCTGCCCACCGAGTTCCAGCCCTGGCTCGACCTGCTCGCCGACGAGGCCACCAAGGCCCCGGTCGCCCTCGCGGCGGCCCCCGCCGCCGACCGCTCCGACGAGCACACCGACGGCATCGGCGCCGAGACCGGCCACCGCACCGGGCTCGCCTTCTACCCCTTCGCCGACTTCTCGCCCGAACTGGCCGCCCTGCGATGGGCCCGCCGGCACGGCGTCGAGACCATCGCCTGCGACCTGCCCCTCGCCATCCGCGACCGCCACACCGAGCGCGGGCACGGCCGCACCGGCGACGACACCCGCCCCGGCGTCGCCGACGCACTGCGCCACCGGCTCACCGGACGCGACGACGACGAGGACCTGTGGGACCGCCTGGTCGAGACCGCGGCCCCCGGCTCCACCCCCGAGGCCGTCCGGCGCGCCGCGCTGCTGGTCGGCTGGGCGCTGCGCCGTGACGCCGAGGACGGGCCCGGCGTCG
>NZ_BAAAKJ010000412.1:0-2579 GCF_039527695.1 Kitasatospora putterlickiae | reverse complement strand
CGCCCGCCGGGTCGCCGCCGTCATCGGCGCCTTCCACGCCCCCGCGCTCACCCAGGCCGCGCCCGCCTCCGCGCCCGCCCCCGAACCGGCCCCGGACACCCACCACATCGTCTCCCTGATCCCCTACACCTACCCCCTCCTCGACGCCCGCTCCGGCTACCCGGCCGGCATCCGCGACCCCGAGTGGCAGCACACCGTGCTCGACGCCGCCGGTGACCCGGACCGGCTCGCCGAGGCACTCGTCCGCACCGCCGTGCGCATCTGCGAGGCCCTGCGCGCCCAGGACCACCCCTCCGGCCCGGCCGACGCCCGCGAGATCGTCCGGCTCACCGGCGACCTCGCCCGGCTGCGCGCACTCGCGGCCCCGGGGCGCGGCGAACTCGTCGAGGCGGTGCAGACCGTCCTCGCCCAGGGCGAACCCCTCGGCCGGGGCCGGGCGGTGGCCCGCGCGCTGGAGAAGGTCCTGGTCGGCACCCGCACCGGCGAGCCCACCCCGGCCGCCCCGCGCAGCGGCCTCGCCCCCGCCGTCGAGCGGCTGCTCGCCGACCTCGGCCTCCCCGGTCCCGGCGACACCGCCGAGCCAGCGCCCCGCGAACTGCGGCTCGACCCGCTCCGCTCACCCCTCGACCGGCGCCGCGAACTCCTCCTCCACCGCCTAGCCGCCTGCGGCGTCCCCTACGCCGAGCCCGTCGAGACCACCGGCGCGGGCGGCACCGAGACCCTCACCACCCGCTGGCGGGTCCGCTGGACCCCGGCCGTCGCCGCCATGCTGACCGTCGCCGGCACCCGGGGCGTCACCCCGGCCCAGGCCGCCGAGGGCGTCCTGCGCGAACGGCTCCGCCGCGAACTCCAGGCCGACGGCCCCACGGCCGGCGAAGTCCTCCGGGGCCTCGCCGAAGCCGCCGCCTGCGCCCTCCCCGCCCTCACCGACACCCGCCTCACCCAACTCACCGCCATCCTCCCCACCAGCGGCACCCTCCCCGACCTCCTCAACGCCCTGGCCCTCCTGGACCGCCTCACCGCCACCCACACCCCCACCACACCCCCACCCACCACCGCAGTGCCACCCCCCGCGCCCCCCATCGGCGCCACGGCTGCCCCCGCCCCCGTATCGCCCGATGCGGTTGTGGTTGTGGCTGCGCCCGCCGTTGGCGCGGCGCCGGTGGTGCGGGCGGCCGGCTCTGCGTGGGCGGTGGCGTCGCCTGATGCGGTAGTGGCTGTGCCCGCCGTAGGCGCCACGGCTGCTTCCGACCCCGACCCCGGCCCCGCGCCGCTGGCTCCCGCCCCCGCGTCGGCGGAGGCGTCGGCCGCCGTTGTCGCGGCACCCGTGGTGCGGGCGGCTGGCTCTGTGTCGTCGGTGGCGTCGCCTGATGCGGTAGTGGCTGGGGCAGCCAAGGGCGTGACGGCTTTGGTGCCGGGAGGCGGGGCGGTTGTTTCTGCTCCCGCGCCTGCGGTGGTGACATCCGAGGCGACGCCCGAAGCTCCGCCCGCCGCCAGCCCGGCATCTGTGGTGCCACCTGGCGCGCCTCTCGTGCCGGCCAGTGTGGCGGCGGCTGGCGCTGCACTGGCGGAGGTACCGCCCGGTGCGGTGCTGGTAGCTGAACCCGCTGGGGGCGCGGAGGCTGCGGCGGTTGCGCTCGGCGCTGCACCCATGGAGGTACCGCCCGGTGTGGTTCCGGTAGTGGTGTCCGCCCAGGGCCCGGCGGCCGTGGTGCCGGGTGGGGGCGTCGATGCTGCTTCGGAGTCGGTGTCTGCGGTCGATCCGTCTGGTGGCGGGTCTTCGGCGGGGGATCCGGTGCTGGCGAGGCTTGCGGCGGCGGCCGAGGTGGTGACGGTGGCGGCGGTGCGGCAGTTGGAGGGGCTGGGCGGGTCGGACGAGGCGGATGACGCGCGGGCGCTGGTGGAGTTGGCGCGGCGGGCGGACCTGTCCGGGGGCGTCAGGCTCCGGCACACGTTGGCCGAACTCGCCGGTGGCGGGAGCCCCCTTGTGCGAGGTGCGGCCGGGGCGGTGCGGGTGCTGCTCCGGCAGGACGAGGCGGCGGTGTTCGGCGATCGGGCCGCCTCCTGGGTCGACGGTGCCACCGGGCCCGACGCCCGGCACGCCCTTGAGCGCTCCCTCGTCGGACTGCTCACGGCCGCCGAAGGGCTGTTCTCGGCCGCTCCCGAAGTGCTCGAACCGGTGCTGGAGCGGGTGGTCACGCTCGCCGACGGCGCCTTCCTGGACCGCCTGCCCGCGCTGCGCGGCGGGTTCGACACGCTGAGCCCGGCGGCCCGCGACCGGATGCTGCAACTCGTCGAGGAGCGTCTGGGCACCCGCCTGGACACGCTCCCCGCGGAGGTGCCGCCCGCGCTGCTCGCCGACTGGTCCCGCGCGGACCTGGCCGCCCGCGCCGCGCTCGCCCGCCGTGGCCTGCTGCCGGCCCTCTTGCCGGCACCCACCGCCGAGGAACCGGCGACCCCCACCACCCCCGCACCCGAAGCCACGACTCCCGCCCACACCCACACCCACACACACACCCACGCCCTCGCCCCGGCCGAGCGCTGGCGGCTGCTGCTCGGCCGACCGGGCAGCGGCGGCC
>NZ_BAAAKJ010000411.1:30356-38410 GCF_039527695.1 Kitasatospora putterlickiae | reverse complement strand
GGCCGCGCCGCCGCCGTCCGCGAGTGCGTCCGCGCGGCGCGCGAACCGCGCCGCCAGCGGTCCGGCCGCCGCCAGCGCCGCCGCCGCGAGCAGTCCGCCCACCAGCACCGTCGGCCGAAGCCACGGCAGGAAGTCGGGGCTGCGCCCGAGCAGCACGTACGCCCACACCGCCGTCACCCCGAGCGTGCCGGCCAGCACCGCCGCGTACGGCAGCCGGTGCCGCGCCCGCCACAGCCCGTCCACGCCCATGCCGATCAGCGCCGCCACCGCCGGGGCCAGCGCCACCGTGTAGTACTGGTGGAAGATCCCGGACATGAAGCTGAAGGTCAGCGCCGTGCAGAGCAGCCAGCCGCCCCAGACCAGGAAGGCCGTGCGCGCGGTGTCCGTCCGGGCGTGGCGCCGGGTGGCCCACAGGCCGAACACCAGCAGGATCAGCGCGGCCGGCATCAGCCAGGCGATCTGCCCGCCGATGTCACCGTCGAACAGCCGGGTGATGCCGGTCTGGCCCCAGCGGCCCCCGCCGCCCGGCCCGCCGGGCGGGCCTCCGGCGGGCGCGCCGGCCGCGGTGTTGCCGAGAGCCCCCTCCAGCCCGCCCGGGAGCCGGCCCCGTCCGCCGACGCTGCCGGGTTCGTCGCCGTTGAGCCGGCCGATCCCGTTGTAGCCGAAGGTGAGCGAGAGGAAGCTGTTGTCCTGCGAGCCGCCGATGTACGGCCGTGCCGAGGCCGGGACCAGCTCGACCACCGCGACCCACCAGCCGCCCGCGACCACCATGGCCAGGCCGCCGGCCAGCAACTGGCGCACCCGGCGCCACAGCCCGGTCGGCGCCGCGACCAGGTAGACCAGCGCGAACGCGGGCAGCACCAGGAACGCCTGCAGCGTCTTGGTGAGGAAGGCGAGCCCGAACACCACCCCGGTGAACACCAGCCAGCGGGTGCCGGCCACCTCGACGGCCCGCACCAGGCCGTACGCGGCCAGCGTCAGCAGCAGCACCAGCAGGGCGTCCGGGTTGTTGAAGCGGAACATCAGCGCCGCCACCGGTGTCAGCGCGAACGTCACGCCCGCCAGCAGGCCGGCGAGCGGCGAGAAGCGCCGGCGCACCGTCGCGTACAGCGCGGCCACCGTGGCCACCGCCATCAGCGCCTGCGGGGCCAGCACCGACCAGGAGGAGAGCCCGAAGACGCGCGCCGAGAGCGCCATCGGCCAGAGCGCCAGTGGCGGCTTGTCGACGGTGATGAAGTTCCCCGCGTCCGAGGAGCCGTAGAAGAAGGCCTTCCAGCTCTCGCTGCCCGCCTGGGCGGCGGCCGAGTAGAAGTCGTTGGCCCAGCCGGAGGCGGACAGGCCCCAGAGGTAGAGGACGGCCGTGGCGGCCAGCAGCGCGAGCAGCGAGGGCCGCACCCAGCGCGGGTCGTCGGCGCGCCCGCGCCAGGTACGGCCCGGCAGGGTGCGCAGCCGCTCCGCCCAGGACGCCGGGCCCTTGGGGCCGGTCGGCGGCAGCGGGAACTCCGGGTACGGCGAAGACTCCGGGCGCGGCGACGACTCCGGGTACGGCGGCTCGGCGGGCCGCCGGGGCGACGCACCCTCCGGTGGAGGGGCGGGCGGCAGGAGCGGGGGCGGATAGTCCCCGGCCTCCGGCCAGGGCTCGCCGGCCGGTGGGTGGTGGCTGGTCGTGGTCATGGGCGCTACGCTCGGGCGCCCGTCTGAGAGCACGGTGAGACGCGGGTAGGAGCCGCCTGTGATCTGGCCGGCCCGCGCCGTCCTTCCCGCTACGCGGCCTGCGGCATCGTCAGGTGCTTGCCGAGCCACTCCAGGGCGGGCGGGATCTCCCTGGTCCAGGTGTGGAAGTTGTGGCCGCCGGTGTCGAGCGTGATGGTGGAGAGCTTGGTCGGCGCCTTGAAGGCGTTGACCATCGCCTGGGTGCCCTCGTAGTTGTTCTCGTCGTAGCTGGTCGCGAGCAGCAGCGCGACCGGTACGGCGGGTTTGTTCTTCAGCCGCCAGACCAGGTCGTTCTCCTGCTTCAGCCGGGCGTCGCCCGCGAACAGGTCGCCGGTGGTCTCGTCGATCGGCGCGGTGTAGTAGCCGGAGAGCGAGACCGCGGACCGGTAGGCGTCCGGCTTGCGCAGCGCGAACTTGAGGGCGCAGTAGCCGCCGGTCGAATTGCCGATCACCGCGCGGTTGGCCGGGTCGGTGCCGATCCGGTAGTTGGCGGCCAGCGCCGTCGGCAGGTCGCTGGTGAAGAAGGTCTCCACCTGGGGCCCGCCGGGGACGTCCATGCACTCGGTGTCGCGGTTGCCGGACAGCGTTGGGCGCATCAGCACCAGGACGGTCGGCGGCAGCTTGTTCTGCTCGATCGCGGCGAGCGCGGACGCCGGGTACTGCATCAGCGTGATCAGCTTCTCCGCCGAGCCCGGGTAGCCGGCCAGCACCAGCGCCATCGGGAAGCTGCGCCGCTCGTACTCCGGCTGGAAGTACTGCGGCGGCAGGTAGACGAAGGCGTCGCTGCTCAGGCCGCTGGCCGTGCCGCGGACCGAGACCTCCTGGATCAGCCCGGAACGGTCGCGGGCCGAACCCTGCGCCGAGTACATGTTCTTCTCGCCGGTGACGGCCAGCGAGGCCGCCGCGTTCGGCTGGTGGTCGACCACCGTGCCCGGCTTGCCGTTGGTGCCGAGCAGGTCGCTCCAGGAGCTGTAGAAGCCGAAGTAGCCGTTGGCGATCAGCCCCATGGCGACGAGCACCGCGATCTGGGTGGCGAGGAACGCGCCGATCCGTCCGGTCCAGGCCTTCCAGCCGCCACCGCCGAATCTCGGCCAGAGCCACATCGTGGCGGCGAAGACGCCGACCGCGATGACGGAGGCGATGATCTGGAGCGGAAAACCCGTGAGGCTGAGCACGTCCCGATCGTAGTTGACGTCGAGGACCGCGCCGCGCGCCCTGTCGTACGCCCCCGCTACGCTTCGGTACGCCGCAAGTGCCCCCTGTTGACCGCGTCTTGTCGGGTCGGGATCATGTCGGCGGGGACAGCGGACCGCACGGAGTGTGCATGTATCGGTACCAAGAGATCATCCGGGGGATCGGAATGAAGTCCTTCACCAAGGCCGGCGTGGCGGTGGGCACCGCGTTGCTGCTGGCGGCCTGTTCGAGCGGCGGCTCGGGCGACTCGGGTGGCGGGGCGAGCGGCGGGTCGGGCGGCTCGGCCGCGTCCAGCCCGTCCGACGGGTTCAGCGTCCTGCCCGCTCCGACCCCGACCCCGACACCCACCCCGACGCCCACGCCGTACGGGCCCGTGCTCGCCGGCTACGTCGACCCGGTGAGCACCGCGCTCGGCAAGATCAACCCGGCCGCCAACCTGGAAGCCTTCGTGGCCGGCCTCCAGGAGGCGGCAAGCGCCGCCAACTCCGCGAGCAGCGGGCTCGGCCTCAGCGACACACCGGCCACCGTCGGCACCACCAAGCGCCAACTGGTGACGGCGCTGTCCCAGCTCGCCACCGACCTGACCAAGCTCCGCGGCGACATCAAGTCCAAGGACTTCTGCACCACCGGCTCCGCCTTCGCCCAGCTCGGCCTCTCCGAAGGCCTGAAGGCGATCCCGGCCGCCCTCGCGGAGATGACCGCCGCCGGGTACCCCACCACCTTCACCGTCCCGCAGACGCCGGCGCTGCAGACCCGCTCGCAGGAGAACGACACCTTCGTCACCAAGGGCCGGCTGCGCGGCCTGGGCGAGCTGAGCATCGACAACTCCAACGGCACCATCGACTCCGTCGTCTCGCTCTCGCAGAGCGGCAAGGCGGTCCACTCGCTGTACGTCGGCAAGGGCAAGAAGGGGTCGATCGAGGGCATCGAGGACGGCACCTACGACGTCTTCTTCTCCGAGGGCGTCGACTGGGACCCGACGCTGAAGATGTTCACCCAGAACTGCAGCTTCTCGAAGTTCGACGAGACCATGGCCTTCGAGACCAAGCGGACGACGTACTCGACCTGGTCGATCACGCTGACCGCGGAGGTCGGAGGCAACGCCAGGACCAGCGACGTGGACGAGGAGAGCTTCCCGCAGCCGTAACCGAGGACGGTTCCACGGATCCGGGGGCACCGCCGGCGGTGCCCCCGAATCCGTTGGACGGCGCCCGGAACGGCCCGCCAAGCTGGGGCGGTGACCAGCGCGCCCTTCCTCCCCGGCCTCGAACTCTCCCGCCTCCTGTACGAAGAGGCCGTCCGCCCGGTCCTCGCCGCAGCCCACCCCGGCCTGCGCTACGCCGCCGCCCGGGTCGGCGCCGGCTCCGAGGTGCTCGGCCTCGACACCCCGCGCTCCACCGACCACGACTGGGGCCCGCGCCTCGACCTCTTCCTTCCGGCCGAGGACGCCGCCCGCCTGCGCCCCGCCCTCACCCGGCTGTTCGCCGAACGCCTCCCCGGGACCCTGCGCGGCCGGCCCGTCCGCTACCGCACGGGCGACGACCCGAGCGGCCCCGTCGAGCACCGCGTCGCCGTCCACGACCTCGCCGGCTGGCTCACCGACCACCTCGGCCGCCCCGCGGGCGACCCGCGGACGGCCGACTGGCTCGCCTTCCCCCAGCAGCGCCTCGCCGAGCTCACCGGCGGCGCCGTCTTCCACGACGGCACCGGCGAACTCGCCGCCGCACGCGCCGCGTTGGCCTGGTACCCCGACCAGGTCTGGCGCTACCTGCTGGCCTGCCAGTGGCAGCGGATCGCCCAGGAGGAGGCGTTCACCGGCCGCTGCGCCGAGGTCGGCGACGAGCTCGGCTCCGCCGTCACCGCCGCCCGCCTGGTCCGCGACCTGATGCGGCTCTGCCTGCTCCTCGAACGCCGCTACGCCCCCTACGGCAAGTGGCTCGGCTCGGCGTTCGCCCGCCTCGCGGTGGCACCCCGGCTGACCCCGTCACTGCGCGGCGCCCTGGCCGCCGACGGCCACCCCGAGCGCGAACGGCACCTCTGCGCCGCGTACGGGACGGCGGCCGCCCTGCACAACGCCACCGGCCTCACCCCGCCCGTCGACCCGGCCACCCGGCCGTACCACTCCCGCCCCTACCGCGTCCTGCGCGCCGACCGCTTCGTCCACGCGCTCACCGCGACGCTCACGGACCCGCTGCTGCGCGCGCGGCCGCTCACCGGCGGAGTCGACCAGTGGGTCGACAGCACGGACGCGCTGACCAGTCCGTCCTCGCTCCGGGTTTAGGGCTCAGGTCCGTCGGGGCACCGAGCGCGGTCGACCGCTGATCGGGCGCCGTCAATTGGACGGGCTCCGGGCGGAGTTGTGCCTCGCCGCCTCGCTGCCGCACGCCGGTTGACGCCCGTTCGGACTGTCGCTGGCCTCTTCTCGGGCAATTGTCAGTGGCCCGTGCCAGACTCCCGTCATGGCTCCCGAACCGCTCGCAACCCTCACCTTCGCCGCCTGGCGTCGCCTCGACCTCGCCACGGCCGGCCGTCTCGCCGCCCAGGTCGCGGGCAGCGTGGGCGGCCGGCTCGACCGCGTCGAGACGGTCCAGCACCTGGGCGCACCGCTGCACCGCGTGCTGGTGGAGCGCGGCGAGCGGATGTTCGCGCTGATACCGGGTGGGCGGGTGACCGTCGGGTTCGACGTGGCGGGCTGGCGGCCGTCGGCCGAACTCCTCGCCTGCTACCGGGAGACGAGCGTCAGCCAGGGCTTCGGGAGCGACGACCTGCACGCCCACCTCGCCCGGGTCCTCAGCCCGCGCCGGACCGTCACCGTGCCGACCCTGCTGATGGCCGTCGAGGACGAGCCGCTGGAGGAGGAGCCCGCCGACATGCCGGCCGTCCTCGCGGCCGAGGGCCTGCGGCTGCCGACCCCCGACGAGTGGGAACACGCCTGCGGCGCCGGCGCGCACACGCTGTTCCGCTGGGGCGACGAGTGCCCGCTCGACCGCATCCCGTACGGCGACGACACCGGCCCGCAGGCCGGGCCCAACGCCTTCGGCCTGCGCATCGGTTACGACACCTACCGCTCGGAGATCACCAGCGAGCCGGGGGCGATCTACGGCGGCGACGGCGGCGAGTCGGTCTGCGGCGGCTACGGCACCGTCCTCGCCTGGCTCCCGCTCGCCACGGCCAACCGCCACCCGGACCTGGCCGCCATGGTCTTCGACGAGGACGGCGACTACTGCGCCGAAGACCTCTCCACCCGCCCCGTCCTCGCCCTGCGCTGACAGACCACTCCACCCCGCCCCGAACGCTCCTCCGTCCGGCACCACGGCCCAGCTGACCGTGGTGCCGGACGGCGGTTTACATCGGGCCGTGGCTGTTTCGTGCAGCGTGTTGAGACTCGGGCATGTCGGAGCCTCGGCGCCGGCGGTCGACGGCCGGTGCGGCGAAACGACATCTGAACCGGCCGGCAAGCCGGGGTTGGCGATCCGTGCTCGCGGCTTCGCCGGTCGAGGGCGCCTCAGCCCGCAAGGCTCATGCGACTTCTGTCCGCACTGTTGACCAATTGATGTGGTCATGGCACTTTCGTGCGGCGCGGGCGTCCGCAACCGGTCGTGCGCCCCGCATCCCCCACAAGGAGAGCCATGTTCAAGAGACTCGCCGCCGCGTCCGCCGCGAGCGCTGTCATTGCCGGGGTCCTGACCTCCGTGGCAGTCGCGCCCGCGCAGGCGGTGCAGGCCGGTGACCTGACGTCCACCATCGCGCTGAGCAACTGCTCCGCCTCGCTGGTGCGTTACCCCTCCTCGGTCGACGCCGACCGGGCCCTCATGCTCACCAACGGCCACTGCCTGCCGACCATGCCGTCCGCCGGCCAGGTCATCCAGAACCAGGCCGCCAGCCGCAGCGGCACCCTGCTCAACGCCTCCGGTGGTTCCCTCGGCACCGTGATGGCCGACAGGATCCTCTACGCCACGATGACCGGCACGGACGTCGCGCTGTACCAGCTCACCGACACCTTCGGGTCGATCACCTCCAAGTTCGGCGCGACGGCGCTGACCATCAGCGACACCCACCCGGTCGACGGCTCGGCGATGTTCATACCGTCCTCCTACTGGAAGCAGACCTGGAACTGCTCCATCAACGGCTTCGTCGGCACGCTGCGCGAGGACGCCTGGACCTGGCGCGACTCCATCCGCTACAGCGCCGGCTGCAACACCACCCACGGCACCTCGGGTTCGCCGATCGTCGACGCCGCGACGAAGAAGGTCGTCGGCATCAACAACACCGGCAACGACGACGGCCAGATGTGCACGCTCAACAACCCCTGCGAGGTGGCCGCCGACGGCACCACCACCGCGCACCAGGGGCAGAGCTACGGCCAGGAGACCTACTGGTTCACCACCTGCCTGGGCAACGGTCGCGTCATCGACCTCAACGTCAGCGGCTGCCTGCTGACGAAGCCCGCGGGCAGCGGCTCCGTCTCGGTCGCGAACCCGGGCGGCCAGTCCACGGCGGTCGGCGGTTCGGCGAACCTCCAGATCCAGGCGAGCGGCGGCTCGACGCCGTACACCTACTCGGCCACCGGCCTGCCGGCCGGCCTGTCGATCAACGCCTCCACCGGCGTCATCACCGGCACCCCGACCACCGCGGGCACCTACAACGTGACCGTCACGGCCAAGGACGCGGCCGCCAGGACGGGCAGTACGGGCTTCACCTGGACGGTCACCGGCGGAGGTGGCGGCACCTGCACCCCGGCGCAGCTGCTGGGCAACGCGGGCTTCGAGACGGGCACGGCCGCGCCGTGGACGACCTCCAGCGGCGTGGTCGACAACTCTTCGTCGCAGGCGCCGCGCGGTGGTTCGTGGAAGGCCTGGCTGAACGGCTACGGCTCGACCCACACCGACACGCTGTCCCAGACGGTGACCATCCCGTCGGGCTGCAAGGCGACCCTGAGCTTCTACCTGCACATCGACACCGGTGAGAGCGGCACGACCGCGTACGACAGGCTGACGGTCCAGGCCAACGGCACCACCCTGAAGACCTACTCGAACGCCGACGCGGCCACCGGCTACCAGCTGCGCACCTTCGACCTGTCCGCGTACGCGGGCCAGACGGTGACCCTCAAGTTCACCGGCACCGAGGACGCCTCGCTGCAGACCAGC
>NZ_BAAAKJ010000411.1:22468-30350 GCF_039527695.1 Kitasatospora putterlickiae | reverse complement strand
CCGACGTGCGTTTGCGCGATGGTCTCGGGCCCGGGCGGTCCGGGTGTGGTGCTGAGGTGCCGTCAAACTCCATGAGTGACACGTCGAATGGGCACGTGCTAACTTCTCTTGGCATGTGCTGGGTGTTGCGATGAAGACGTCACCGCCGACCGGCGATGAGCTGGTGCTGGTGCTGGCGACGCTTGCCAACCCGCACCGGATGCGGGTCGTGGGTGTGCTGGCGGCCGGGGGGCGTGCGTATGTGAGCCAGCTGGCACGGGAGCTGGGGATCAGCCGGGCGCTGCTCCAGGTCCATCTGAAGAAGCTGGAGGCGGCTGGGCTCGTGTCGGCGCAGCTGGAGATCTCACCTGAGGGGAAGGCGATGAAGTTCTACGAGGTGACGCCGTTCGCGGTGCATCTGACGCCGGCGTCGATCGCGGCCGCGATACCGACGCTGACCGGCAAGGGGGCTGACGGATGAGCGGGTCCGATCTGACGGAGGTCGTCGGGGCGCTGGGCCTCTTCGTCCTGGTCACCGTGGTGCTCGCGGTGGTCGTGTGGCAGTTCGGGGCCACCTACCGGGCCAAGGCGGCGTTGGCGCGCGAGGGTGAGTACCGCCGGCTGGCCGAGACGGCTGTCGGGGTTCAGCAGGAGACCGAGCGCCAACTCGCCGAGGTGCGGCAGCGGTTGGCCTCGATGGAGCGGATCCTCAAGGAGGTCGAATAGGAAGTCCGCGCGCGCCGCGCGATCACCGTGGACTGGGCCGCCGAGCGGCAACTCGGCGGCCCCGGTTCGGAAGGCGTCTCCCTCGCCCGCGGGCGGGTTTTCCCTGGATAAGCACCTCCATCTCAAGGAGAGCAGTTCATGCTGCGCAAACGCAAGCCGGACGTGGCGGCGGCCACGGGCGGGGTCGTGGAAGCCGTCGTCGGCTGGTCGGTCCGCCACCGGGCCCTGGCGATCACCGGGTGGCTGGCCCTGGTGGCCGTCGCCGTCCTCTCCAGTGCGCTGATCGGCGGGCGGGACGCCCGCTCCACCGACCCCGGTGACGCCGGGAAGGCCCAGCGGATCGTCCGGGCCGAGGACGCCGGCGACTCGGTCCGCGAGAACGTCCTGGTCCAGGCCCGCGAGGGCGGCGGCCCCGCGTTTCTTTCGAGCGACGAACTCAAGGACGCCGCACAGGAGTTGGTGAAGGCTCTGGAGGGCACCGGTGAAGCGGTGCGCGACCTCGGGTCGCCGCTGGGCGCCGACGGCGGGCGCTGGATCTCGCGGGACGGGCGCTCCGGTCTCGTGACCTTCGAGCTGGCCGGGCCCCTTGAGCACCGGAAACAGAACTACCGCGCGGTCCTCGACGCCGTGCGGACGGTGCAGGACGGCCACCCGGATCTGCGGATCGCGCAGGCGGGCGACCGCAGCCTCAACGCGGTCGTGGACGACGCGATCAAGGACGACTTCAAGCGCTCCGAGGCCACCTCGCTGCCGCTCACCCTGGTGATCCTGCTCGTCGTCTTCGGCTCGCTGGTCGCCGCGGGCATCCCGCTGCTGCTGTCGGCGACGGCCGTGATCGCCACCTTCGGCCTCCTCCAGCCCATCGGCAAGGTGGTGCCGGTCAACAGCGCCGCCTCCTCCATCGTGCTGCTGATCGGGATGGCCGTGGGCATCGACTACTCGCTGTTCTACCTGCGCAGGGCGCGTGAGGAGCGGCTCGCGGGGCGCGACACCCGGCAGGCGCTGGCCATCGCGGCCCGCACGTCCGGCCACGCCGTGGTGGTGTCCGGGCTCACCGTGATGGTCTGCGTGTGCGGCCTGCTGCTCACCGGACTCGACGTCTTCAAGGGGCTGACGGCCGGGACCGTGGTGGTCGTGGGCCTGACCGTGGTCGGCTCGGTGACGGTGCTGCCCGCGCTGCTGGCCGCACTGGGCCACCGGGTCGACAAGGCCCGCATCCCCTGGCTGGGCCGGCGACGGACGGCGGCGCGCGAGTCACGCACCTGGACGGCCGTGGCCCGCGGCGTCGTCCGGCGGCCCGCGCTGACCGGCGGCACCGCCGCGCTCGTCCTGCTCGTCATGGCGCTGCCCGCGCTGGGCATGCGCCTCCAGGACCCGGCCACCACCGACAGTCTGCCGCGCGGCGTCGCCCCCGTGGACGCCGCCGTGCGGATGAACGAGGCGTTCCCCGGCTCGTCGAGCCCCGCCCGGGTCGCGATCGCGAGCCGCGACGGCGGGAACGCCGACACCCCCGCCCTGCGCGAGGCGGTCACCGCCCTGCACCGGGAGGCCGCCGTCCCCGGGAGCGGCGTCGCCGAACCGATCACCGCGGTGCCGGTCGGCGACGCGATGGTGGTACGGGTGCCGCTGGTCGGCAAGGGCACCGACGACACCTCGAACCGGTCGCTGGAGAAGCTCAGGGACACGGTGCTCCCCGCCACCGTCGGCGCGGTGCCGGGCGTCGACTACGCGGTCGGCGGCAAGACGGCGCAGCCCCACGACTTCGCCCAGCGGCTGAACGGCCGCACCGCCGCCGTCTTCGCCTTCATCCTCGCCCTGGCCTTCGTGCTCCTGCTGGTCGCCTTCCGGTCCTGGGCCATCCCGCTGGTGTCGATCCTGCTCAACCTGCTGTCGATCGGCGCGGCCTACGGCGTGCTGACCTGGGTGTTCCAGGACGGCCACCTGGAGTCGCCGCTCGGCTTCACCTCGTACGGGGGCGTGGTCGCCTGGCTGCCGATGTTCATGTTCGTGATCCTGTTCGGCCTGAGCATGGACTACCACATCTTCATCCTCAGCCGGATCAGGGAACGTTGGGCGAAGGGCGCCCCGGCGAAGGACGCGATCGTCGGCGGCATCGGCGGCAGCGCCGGCGTGGTCACCAGTGCCGCCGCCATCATGACGGCCGTGTTCACGGTGTTCGTGAGCCTGACCGCCATCGAGTACAAGATGATGGGCGTCGGCATGGCCGTGGCCATCCTCATCGACGCGACCGTGGTGCGGGGCGTGCTCCTGCCCGCCGCGATGGCCCTGCTGGGCGACACCGCCTGGTCGTTCTCCGGGCGCGGGCGCGGGCGCGGGCGCGGGAGCAGCCGCCGCCCGGCGCGGGCGGCCGCGGCGCGCACTCCCGAACCGGTCGGCGCCGCACGGTAGAACGGTAGAGCGGATACGGCCCGGCGTGCCATCGAAGGGCGCGCCGGGCCGTTCCCGGCCTGGGGAAAGGGCCCCGGTGCCACAAGACCGCCCTGTCATCGCGTTAGAAAGGGCATGGAGCACACACTGGAGGCCGGGCAGAGGCCGGGGGAGCCGCCTGACTTTCCGGCGTTCGTGGCGTCGCGAGGGCGTCAGCTGCTGCGGACGGCGTTCCTCCTCACCGGAGGGGACGCGCATCTCGCCGAGGACCTGGTGCAGGAGGCACTCGGGCGGGTGTTCGTGAAGTGGCGGCGGATCTCGAAGATGGAGAACCCGAGCGGCTACGCGCAGACCGTTCTCGTCAACACCTTCCTCTCGCACCGCCGCCGGCGCAGCAGCACCGAGCGCGTCACCGACGCCGTGCCGGACGTCGCCGTCGTCGACCCCGATCCCGCCCTGCGGCTCACCCTGCTGCGCGCGCTCGCGGAGCTGCCGCCGCAGGACCGGGCGGTGCTGGTGCTGCGCTTCTGGGAGGACCGGAGCGTGGACGAGACGGCGGCGGCGCTTCGGCTGAGCAGCACCGCCGTGCGTTCGCGCAGCAGCCGGGCGCTGGCGCGGATGCGGGACGCGTTGCGGGACACGTTGGGGACGGCGGCGATGGACGAGGCGGTGTTGAAGCGTGTCGGTTGAGAATGCTCACGAGGATGCCTACGAGGGCGGCTTCGAGGAAGGGTTCGCCGTGCTGCTGCGCGGGGCGGCCGCCCTCGCGCCCGAGAGCGGGATGGCCGGTCTGGCCGCCGGGGCCGAACGGCGTGGACGGCGCCTGCGCCGGAACCGGCGGCGGGTCGCGGTGGCGGGTGGCGCGGCGGCCGCCGTGCTGGTGNNGGGGGTGGCGCGGCGGCCGCCGTGCTGGTGGCCGGGGGCGCGGGGGTGCTCGCCGGCGGACCGGGCTTCGCGGGACCGGCCGTCCCGGCCGGTGAGTCGGCGCGGCCGATGACCGAGGACGAGGTGGTGCGGCTGGTGACCGGACTGCTGCCGCCCGGTTCGGTGCGGAAGGTCGCGGCGGAGGCGCCGGGGGCCACCGGTCCGTCGGGGGACGTGTACCGGAACGCCGGCCTGCTCAGGTACGACGACGGCAAGGGCGCGAGCACCATCGCCTACGTCGTCGAGCGCGGCGCGTTGCCGCCCGAGCGGGCCGCGGTCTGCGTCGACCCGTCCGGGCCGAAGGACTCCTGTGACCGCACCGTGCGCCCGGACGGTTCGGTGCTGGTGATCGACAGGTCGCGGGACGCCACGTTCACCGGCCGGCGGGAATGGCGGGGGGTCTACGCGTCGCCGGACGGCACCGTCGTCCGGGTCGTCGAGGACAACGGGGAGGACCAGGCGAACCCGACCAGGGACGTCCCGCCGCTGGACGCGGAGCAGCTCACCGCGCTGGTGACCGCGCCCGACTGGCGGCGCCTCATCGCGGAGCTGCCGGCCAACCCGCAGGCGCCGTCGCCCGAGGTGCCCCCGCCCCCGCTCATGGAGACACCAGGGGACCCGGTCGCCGTGCTGGCGGGGCTGCTGCCGAAGGGCGCCTCACCGGCGGGGGAGGGGGACTCGAACGGCGTGCTGGTGGTCACGTACGACGGGCGCACCAGCAGGCTCTCGGTCCGCGTCGGACCGGCGAGTCCGTACGGGCTCGCCGCCAGGAAGGCCGCCGAGGAGGCTCCGCCGGCCCCGCTGGAAGCGCGGGAGCGACTGCCCGACGGCACGCTCGTCATCACCTACGAGTCCGGCAGCGGCGCGGGTTACGTCGACCAACTGCCGCACTGGCTGGCGCGGATCTACTACCCGGACGGGCGGAGCGTCGTGATCGACGAGTGGAACGACGCGGCCGGTCCCGGTCGACCCGCCTTTTCGCCGGAGCGGCTCAAGGCCATGGTGATGGCCCCCGACTGGTGGAGGTGACCGGCGGCCGGCTCAGTCGGTCTCCTTGGGGTGGCCGGTGCCCGCGTAGGTGATCCAGGCGGTCCGGTTCGGCGTGTCGACGAGGTACCAGATCCGCCCGCCGCCGGTGACCTGGTACTGCCACCGCTCCAGCTCCTGCCCCTTGAACAGGGCCGTCGCGAGCCTGCCCTTGAGCCGGTGCTGGCGGGCCGGGTTGTCGGTGGCCCGGGGGTCCGCCCGGATGCGGTCGAAGGCCCGGCGGAGGCCGGTGGCGGCGTGGTGGGTGAGCTGGTCCCACCCGGTGGCGGCGTCGGAGCCGGCGAACCGCAGGTCGTACTCGTCCTCTACGGGAGGCGGTGCCGCGCGGTCGCCGCGCTTGGGGCTCACTCGGGTGCTCCGGGCCGGGGTACGGGCCCGAGGTCGCCGTCGGGCTCGCGGGTGAGGGCGGCGTACAGGGCGGGGTCGGCGTGGACTTCGGCGGTGTGCCGCCACTGGGTGAGGAGCAGGGCGATCGGGGCGAGGTTGTCGAGCGCGACCGCCCCGCGCGCGACGTCCACCAGTTCCCCGATGAGCTCGTCGACGTCCTCGGCGGGGAGGAAGGTGACCCAGGGCAGCGCCTCGGGCAGCGCGGCGCGCAGGGCGGCGGTGTTCCCGGTCCGCACCAGCCCGCTGAGCAGGCGGGAGGTGAAGTCGACGACGGTGGTGTCCTGTTCCAGCTGGTCGACCCGCATCAGGGCGAGATCGCCGGCGTCGCGGCGGCGGAGCCTGAGCGCGCGCACGGCGTCGAGTCTGCTGGTGGTGGCAGCGGGCCGGTGGAGCAGCTCGCTGAAGGGGATCTCCTCATAGGCCGCAGTCATGACATCCACAGTAGCTCGGATGTTGTGCCGGCCGGTGGGGGATCAGGTGGATTCACGCGGGATGCGGTGGTGCCACTCCTTGGTGAAGACGACGTTGCCGGCCTCCTCGGCGCGTAGGTGGGTGTGGGCGAGGAGGTGGGTGGGGTCGCAGCGGAGTTCGGTGCGGGTGTGGATGGTGGTGTCCCAGCCGGCGGTGGGGCGTTCGAGGCGGACGGTGCGGTCGGTGCGGGCGCGGGCGCTGAGGGGGGTGGCGGTGAGGACGCGGTAGGCGGTGACGGTCTGTTCGGCGCGGACCAGGCCGTCGGGGTGGGTGCGGGTGCCGTCGGTGGCGGGGGAGAGTTCGGTGCGCCACTCGCGGCGGCCGATGTCGTGGACGGTGACGCGTTCGGGGCGGGCGGTGAGCGGCTCGGTGAGCTGGAGCGGGGGCGGGAGGGGGAGGGTGGGGGAGCGGAAGACGATGTCGTCGCCGCCGGGGGTGGGGCGGCGGACGGGGAGGGTGAGGGTGGAGTGGGAGGGGTCGAGGGCGAAGCCGGCCGGTTCGGGGCCGGGCCAGATCCACGGCCAGTAGGTGGAGGAGAGCGCGAGCCGCAGGCGGTGGCCGGTGGGGACGGTGGCGCCGGTCGGGGCGAACTCCACGGTGACGTCGGCCGGGGCGGCGAGGGCGCGGACGCCGCGGGTGAGCAGCGTGGAGGTGCCGTCCGGGGCGACGGCGCACAGGCGGGCGGCGATCAGGGTGGGGCCGGCGCCCGCGCTCAGGTGCAGGGCGAGCGACGGGGTGCCGAGCAGGTCCAGGGGTTCGGGCAGCGGCCGGGAGTCGAAGGAGACCGAGCGGCCGTCCTCCTCGCGCTGGTCGGGCGGCTGGTCGGCGGGGCGGCCGAGCGGGACGTGGCCGCCGGCGTTGAGGCCGGTGTGCTGGGGCGAGCGGACGTGCACCCAGCGGTCCTCGGAGGCGGTGCCGGCGGTGCGCAGCGGGCCGTCGAGGCCGTAGTGGACCTCGCGGATCGCGGGGGAGGGCCAGGGGTCGTCGCCGTACCAGTGGCCGGTGCGCCAGCTGCGCAGGGCGGGGGTGGCGAGGGCGCCGGCGTCGATGTCGCGCAGCCAGTGGTCGTACCAGCGCAGGGCCTCGGGGAGGATCTCGTCGGGCAGGCCGTGCGGCCAGGGGCCGAGGACGGCGCGCACGGGCGGTCCGGCGGAGGGGCCGGAGCCGGTGGCGGCGAGGGCGAGGACGGCGCCGGCGGACGGGTCCGACCAGCCGGCGACGGCGAGGGTGGGGACGGCGGCGGGTCCGGGCGGGGGAGGGTCGGCGGTGAGCCAGTCGGCGAGCGGCGGTTCGAGGGCGTCGAGCCGGGCGAGCCACATCGCCCGCCAGGCGTCGCCGACGTAGCGCGGGTCCGGTGGGCGGGCCGCGTCGGCGACGTGGTCGGTGGCGCGGGTGTGGCCGTCGGCGGCGAGGACGGCGCCGCCGAGGCGGTGCGGGCCGTCGGGGCAGACGACGACCGCGGCGTGCACGGTGTCCGGGGCGAGGGCGGCCAGGCGCAGGGCGGTGTCGCCGGCGGCGCCGGTGCCGAGCAGGCCGACCCGGCCGCTGCACCAGGGCTGGGCGGCGAGCCAGCGGACGACCTGGGCGCCGTCGGCGATGAGGCCGTCGGGGGTGGGCGGGACGCCGTCGGAGTTGCCGTGGCCGCGGGCGTCGACCCGGACGGCGGCGTGGCCGTGGCCGGCGATCCAGGGGTGGCGGCGGGCGTCGTCGGTGGCGGTCCAGTCGGTGAGGCGGCCGGTGGAGTACTCCAGGACGGCGGGGACGGGCTCGTCGGTCACCGGGCGCCAGAGCCGGGCGCACAGCCGGGTGCCGTCGGGGAGGGGGACGCGCAGGTCCTCGCGGGTGGTGCGGTAGGGGTACGAGGGCATGGCCGCTCCATCGGGTCCCGGTCGTTGCCGCGGATCAGTGTGGATCGACAAAGATCGGCGCGGATCATTCCGACAGTAGGGGAGGAAGCGGG
>NZ_BAAAKJ010000411.1:11257-22460 GCF_039527695.1 Kitasatospora putterlickiae | reverse complement strand
CGCGGGGGCCGTCAGGCCTTGCTCAGCCAGGCGGTGGCGTTGAGCGCGAGGGCGGCGTTGGTGCCGGCCGGGTCGTTCCAGCCGTCGTGCAGGTTGTTGTGGGGCTGCCCGGTGTCGTCGTCGGGCGGTGAGCTGTCGCCCCAGGCGGCGATCCGGCCGTCGCCGAAGGTGCTGGTGACGAAGAAGGCGCCGGTGTTCCCGGAGGAGCCGGGCCGGTAGACGATGCCCTTGACCGTCGGGTTGGCGTCGGGGTGCAGGGTCATCGTGGTCCCGTCGCGGATGATCGAGCCGGTGACGGTGCCGAACGGGCCGTGCAGCACCGGATCGGACGGGTCCTCGACGGCGCGCGGGTTCTCGTTGTGGACGTTCGCGAGGTCGACGCTGAACCCGAAGGGGTCGCTGTTGTCGACGCCGTTGTCGGTGAACAGGTCGTTGATGATCTCGGGCGAGTCGATGCCGTCGTTGTTGCGATCGCTCATGGTGTGGTCGGAGATCAGGAACAGCCCTCCGCCGTTCTGGACGAAGTGCATCAGGGCGGCCTTCTCGTCCGCCGTGAACTTGATGTTCGGTTCGTCGATCACGACGGTGTCGAAGTTGGCGAGGTCCAGCGGGTTGGCGGTGCCGAAGGTGAACGCGCCGCCGGGCGGCAGCGTCTTCAGGCTGTACTCGCCGGTCTGCTGGAGGGCCACGCCCCAGGAGGACAGGGCGCCGGTCCAGTCCTTGTCGGCCGTGGGGTGGGCGTTCTGGGCGAGCGGGTCGGGCTGGGCGGTGGAGATGATCCAGTCGGCGTTGCCGGCCGTCTCGGCCTTGCTGTTGTCGAACAGCACCCGGTGGACCGTGGGGGCGGCGGAGGCGGTGGGGGCGGGGGCGCCGGGCGCCGTGAGGCCGACGGTGACTAAGGCCGTCGCGAGCAGCGCGGCGGCCGTGCTCAGGCGGGACATGAGCGGTACCTCCCGGGAGACGAACGCGCGGGAGGTGAGGCCGGTACTCCCATCATCCTCCGTCCTCCCCCTGTTCGCCCGCCATCCGGTGACCGATTCGTAATTGCACACGACTTGCAACTAATTACCGGCAGGGGGAAAGATGGCCCGGCTTTGACGCCCCCACGAAAGGACCCCCCGATGACCGGCCCCCGCTGGCGCGACCGGCTCACCCGTGAGGAGTGGATCCGCCTCGCAGGCATGGGCGGCTTCATCCTCGCCCTGCACGTGATCGGCTGGTTCACCCTGCTCGCGCTCGTCGCGCCCGAGCACTACGACATCGGCGGCCAGGCCTTCGGCGCCGGCATGGGCCTCACCGCGTACACCCTCGGCATGCGGCACGCCTTCGACGCCGACCACATCGCCGCCATCGACAACACCACCCGCAAGCTGATGGGCCAGGGCAAGCGGCCGCTGTCGGTCGGCTTCTGGTTCTCGCTCGGCCACTCGTCCATCGTCTTCGGCCTCTGCGCGCTGCTCGCCTTCGGCATCCGGTCGCTGGCCGGGCAGATCGAGTCGGACGAATCCACCCTGCACGAGACCACCGGCCTGATCGGCGTCACCGTCTCCGGCACCTTCCTGCTCGCCCTCGGCCTGATCAACCTGGGCGCGTTCAACGGCATCCTCAAGGTGTTCCGCCGGATGCGCGAGGGCGAGTTCGACGAGGCGGAGCTGGAGGCGCAGCTGGAGAAGCGCGGCTTCATGAACCGCATCCTCGGCCGGGTCACCAAGGCCGTCACCAAGCCCTGGCACATGTACCCGGTCGGCCTGCTCTTCGGCCTGGGCTTCGACACCGCCACCGAGGTGTCGCTGCTGGTGCTGGCCGGCGGCGCGGCGGCGTTCCAGCTGCCCTGGTACGCGCTGCTGGTGCTGCCGGTCCTGTTCGCCGCCGGCATGAGCCTGCTGGACACCATCGACGGCTCGTTCATGAACTTCGCCTACGAGTGGGCGTTCTCCAAGCCGGTCCGCAAGATCTACTACAACCTGACCGTCACCGGCCTGTCGGTGCTGGTCGCCCTGGTGATCGGCTCGATCGAGCTGGTCGGGCTGCTCGGCGAGAAGCTCGACATCGGCAGCGGGCCGGTCGCCTGGATCGGCGGGCTCAACCTCGACCTGGTCGGCTACGCCATCGTCGGCCTCTTCGTGCTCACCTGGGCGGCGGCGATCGCCTACTGGAAGTTCGGCAACGTCGAGGAGAAGTGGTCGGCCGGTCTCACCGCCGCGGCGGCCGAAAAGGCCGAGTAGGCCGAGTAGACCGGATAGGCCGGGTAGGCCGGACGGCGCAGGACGCGGGCCGGCCGGCCCGGGGGCTCACCCCCGGGCCGGCCGGCCCTTCCGTGCGTGCTGTGCTGTCAGTAGCGCGTGCGGATCTCCGACTTGCCGTAGGGCACTCCGAAGAAGCGGCTGCGCCAGAGGCCGACGGTGATGCTCACGCCGCGGCTGCCGCGGCGGTTGTTCGCCTGCGTGATCCCCTTGCTCCAGCTCTTCAGCAGCCAGCCGAAGCCCTTCAGGACGCCGCCGATGATCTTCGCGGCGATGTGCGGGAAGAACCCGACGATCAGGCCGACCATCTTGCTGACGGTGCTGGCGGTCTTCAGCTGCTTGGCCAGCTTGGCGGCGCCGGCCTTGCTGAAGTAGGCGGTCCACTTCTTGTACCAGGCCAGACCGGTCAGGTCCTCCATGGAGATCGGGTCGACCGGGTAGCCGTACTGGTTGGGCGAGCCCTCGGGCAGCGGGTCGGTCTGCAGGAACCGGCCGGTGGTCGGGTCGTACACCCGCACGCCCATCAGGACCAGGCCGCTGAGCGTGTCGCCGGAGCGCAGCTGCCCGCCGTGCCAGCCGTACGCGGTGGTGCCGGTCGCGTCGACGACGTTGCCGTACTCGTCGTAGTGGTAGACGGCGAGGTCCTGGGTGCCGTCCGGGGACATCTGGATCGAGACGTCGCCGTGCAGGTTGGTCAGCTGGAGGACCGCGCCGCCGTCGGTGCCGGTGGCGGCCGTGAGCTGGCCGGTCAGGTCCTGGACGTGCCGGACGATCCGGCCCGCCGCGTCCGCGGACCAGCTCGGGGTGTCCTCGGAGCCGTCGTAGTGGTTGGTGGTCAGCGCGGTGATCGCCCAGGCGCCGTCGGCGCCCTTGGTCTCCGTGGTGGCCTTGGCGAGGCGGCCGGTGGCGTCGAGGTCCCAGGTCCGCCGGGTGTCGCCGAGGGCCTCGCCGCGGACCAGGTCGTTGGCGAAGTAGCTCAGCTGGGTGCCCTTGGGCAGCGTGGTGGTGCGGCCGTAGGCGTCGTAGGCGTAGCCGGTGCCGGTGAGGCGGTCGGCCGTGTCGTAGGCGTGGGTGTCGGTCGAGGTGGCGGCGTCGGCGGTGGCCGGGTCGCAGTCGTCCGTGACGCTGGTGCGGCTGGTCCGGTTGCTGCTCTTGTCGAAGGTGTAGGACCGGGTGCCGCAGGCCAGGCCGGTGCTGTCGGTGGCCTTGGTCAGGCGGCCGGCGGCGTCGTAGGTGAAGACGCCGGCGGTGCTGTTGCCGTCGGTCTGGGTCCGGCCGGCCTGCTGGCCGTGGACGGTGTACTCGGCGGTGTCGGCCAGCAGGACGGTGCCCGCCTGGTCGGTGTAGGTCTTGCCGGTCTGGATGCCCCGGCTGTCGTAGGTGTTGGTCAGCAGGTTGCCGCCGGGCAGGGTCTGCGTGAGCAGGCGGCCCTCGACGTCGTAGGCGGCGTTGAAGGTCCCGGCGACCGAGTCGGTCAGCGAGGTGGGCAGGCCGCGCGGGTCCTTGGCGGTGTCGTAGCCGTAGGTGGTGGTCGACGGCACCGAGTCGGACTTCTTCACCACGCGGTCGAGCTTGTCGTACTCGACGGTCGTGACGCTGCCCGTGCCGTCGTCGTAGGAGACCGGGCGGCCGAGCCGGTCGTACTGCTGGGTGACGGTCGTCGAGCCGTTGGAGACGGTGGACGGCTGGCCGGTGGCCGGGTCGTAGCCGTGCGCGGTCTCCGGGACGGCGGTCCCGGTGCCCCCGGTGACGGTGACCTTCAGCGGGCGGCCGGCGGCGTCGTAGGTGCGGCCGGTGGTGCGGGTGACGCCGTTGGCGGTCTCGGTGAGGAGCGTGGTGGCGCCCAGCCGGTCGTACTGGTACGTCTTGGTGGGCAGCTGGAGCGGGTTGGCGCCGCCGCCGGTGACCTGCGCGGCCGGTGCGGTGGAGCAGACCAGGCCGGCCCACTCGGGGCGGCCGGCGCACGGGCCGGTGCCGGTGGCCTCGTAGTACGTGGTCACCGTGGTGCCCGCGTCGGTGCCGGTGGAGTTCGGGCGGCTCTGGGAGGTCACCCGGCCGCTGGCGTCGTAGCCGGTGCTGGTGGTGATCTTCAGGCCGGCCGGGTCCTGGACGGTCCGGGTGGCCAGGCCCTGGGCCCAGTCGTACTCGGTGGCGTTGGTGCGGGTGTCGGCGTCGGTGGCGTAGCCGTCGATCCGGGCGCCGACGGTCACCGAGGTCACCTGGTCGCTGACCGCGGCGTTGGCCGGGCGGCCCTCGTCGTAGGCGGTCACGGTGTGGGCGCGGGCCGCGACCTCGGCCCCGGCGGTGAGCGCCGGGGAGGTGCCGGAGGCGGCCAGGTCGCGCTCCAGGGTGACCAGCCGCAGCGGGTCGTACTGGTCGGTGAGCCGCTTGCCGTCGGCCGAGTACACCGAGAGCTCGGAGAGCACCTGGGCGCGGTCGGCGGTCGAGCGGCCGGCGATGCCGAGGGCCCGCAGCTTGTTCAGGTCGTTGCCGGTGGTGGCCAGGGCGAGGATGCGGTTCTCCGCGGAGAGGGTCCGCACCACGTTGCCGTAGGCGTTGTACTCGGTGGTGGTGATGCCGCCGCCGGGGGTGGCGGTGTTGACCTCGCGGCCGGAGGCGTTGGTGTACGTCACCGAGGCGCGGTTGTAGCCGGCGGTGCCGAGCGCCTTGCCGTCGTGGGTCGGCGGGACGGCGT
The DNA here is from genome assembly GCF_039527695.1 of Kitasatospora putterlickiae. Taxonomy (NCBI): domain Bacteria; kingdom Bacillati; phylum Actinomycetota; class Actinomycetes; order Kitasatosporales; family Streptomycetaceae; genus Kitasatospora; species Kitasatospora putterlickiae. The sequence continues at coordinate 17,522 of NZ_BAAAKJ010000411.1, read as the reverse complement.
CGGGCGGCAGCACGGCGGTGGCGTCGGTCGGGGCGTCGGTCTGGCCCCAGGCCGCGACGTCGGACGGCGCCAGCGGGTACGGCGCGTTGGCGCCGCTCAGCGGGACGTCGTAGACGACCGAGGTGGTCGCGGTGCCGTCGGTGACGTCCTTGGTGCCCTGCTTGAGGGTGGGACGGGAGGCGCTCAGCAGCATGCCCTCGCCCGCGGTGGCGGCGTTGCCGGCCTTGCCGTAGGCCAGGGTCCACGGCAGCTCGCCGGGGTCGGTCACGGTGGTGACCCGGCCGGCCGCGTCGTAGGTGTACGCGGTCTTCAGCGCCGGGCTGATCCGCGGGTCCCAGACCTCGCGCAGCCGGCCCTGGTCGTCGTAGGCGTACTGCGACATGACGACGGGGGTGGCCGCGGCGGCACCGGGCTCGGTGGACCACAGGCGGATCTGCTTCACCTGGCCGGCGACGTCGCCCAGCGCGGACGCGGTCGCGGTGGTGGCGTCGGCGTAGACGTACTCCAGGACCCGGCAGCCGGCCGTGGACGGCACGGCGGCGCAGTCGGCCGAGGCGGTCGCCGACAGCGGTGCGACGACCAGCTTGGGACGGGCCAGGGTCTTGCCGCCGGAGACGACCTTCTCGGAGACGACCGAGGTGGTGGAGTTCTGGCTGGGCAGCGAGGTGGCGGTGGCCTGCCAGGTGGTGGCGGCCGGGTCGACCTTGCCGAAGGAGACCGTGGTGCCCGAGGTGTCCTTCAGGGTGAACGCGCCCGTGAACGCGCCGGTCAGGGTCAGGTCCTCGGCGCCCGGCTCGGGCTTCCAGCCACCGGAGCCGGTGGCGGTGAAGCCGGTCTCGCCACCCTCGGAGGTGACCACCGAGACCGAGGTCGGGGAGGTCTTGCGCAGGTGGGTGTAGGCGGTGTCGGCGCCCTCGGCGGTGGTGCCGGCGCTCCACTGCGGGCCGAAGATCGCGGCCTGGCCCTCCTGGGCGGAGCCGTTGGCCGGCCGGCGGGAGGAGTAGGAGCGCTCGGCGCTGAGGCCGAAGCCCTCGGCGTCGGAGGCGGAGAGGGTGAGGTCACCGGTGAGGGTGTTCACCCGGCCGGGGCCGACCGTGGTCTCCGGCGAGGTGCCGGCGTTGCGGTCCACCGTGACGGTGTTCGGCTCGGTGGCGTCGGTGGCGGTGCCGTCGGTGAAGACCGCGCGCACGTCCACCGGGCCGTTCTCGGCCAGGGTGTCGGTGATGTTCCAGGTCAGCGGGGCCGGCTTGCCGCCGGGGGAGGGATGCGGCCAGGCGGTCACCGGCTGGCCGCCGGTGGTGCTGACGTTGGCGACCGGGACGTCCTTCCAGGCGTCCGTCTCGCCGCGGCGGTACTGGTAGCGCACACCGGTGTAGGTGCTGTTGCCCTCGGCCTGCAGCGAGGTGCGGCGGGCCGGGCGCTCGCCCGCGCCGGGGGCGACCAGGGCGGAGCCCTTGCCGGCGTAGAAGGTGTACGTCCGGTCGGCGGAGACGTTGCCCGCGGCGTCCCGGCTGTGCGCGGTGACGGTGTGGGCGCCCGCCTTGAAGGTGAGCTTGGCGGTGACCGGCGTGCCGGTGGTGGCCGCGGTGACCCAGGCGCCGCCGTCCAGCTTGTACTGGACGTCCTTCACGTCGCCGGTCGGCGGGGTGAAGGTGAAGGTGCCGCTGTAGTCGCCGGCGGCGTCCGGGGTGCCCGCCCACTGGCCGGCCGGGAAGTCGCCGGAGCCGATGGCGGTCGCGCCCGGGGCGACGGTGTCGACGGTGAAGGTGCGGAAGCCGGACCAGGCGCTGTTGACGGTGCCGTCCCCGGAGCGGGAGCGCCACTTGTAGGAGCCGGGCGCCAGCGCGGTGGTCGGCGTCCAGGAGAACGTCGAGCCGGAGGCCGCCCAGGCGCTGTGGCCGGACTGCAGGGCGGCGGTGCCGTTGGCGGCCCAGATCTCGAAGTCCAGGACGACGTTGCCGCCGTCCGGGTCGGTCGCCTTGGCGGACAGCGTCGGGGTGGCGTCGCCGCTGACCGCGCCGTTGGCCGGGCTCAGCAGGGTGGAGACGGCCGGCGGGGTGTTGTAGGTGACCGAGAGGTACGGGGTGTTGGCGGACGCGTTGCCGGAGTTGAACTTCTTCCAGCCGTACGGGTCGCTCTCGTCGGTGGCCCGGATGCCCAGGGTGTTGTTGGCGTTGCCGTTCGCCGCCCAGGCCTTGACCAGGGCGGTGATGTCCTGGTTGACCCAGCCGTCGTTGCAGGAGCTGGAGAAGCCCTTGGTGGTGGTGGACGAGGCCCACTTCTTGTTCCAGCCGGGCTGCGCCGTCCAGCGGGAGGCGGTGGTGGCGGTGCCGGTGTCCCAGACCTCCCAGCTCTTCGCCGTGCAGGACCAGCTGTGGAAGTTCCACAGGTTGAGCTTGCCGCTGGTGATCTGCTTCCCGCTGATCTTGGCCATCGGGAACTGCAGGAAGGAGCGCGCCACCTGGCCGGAGCCGTTGTTGCCCAGCTTCAGCTCGGTCTGTCCGGAGACGTCGGTTCCGTAGCCCTGCTGGACGAAGGTGTCGAAGCCGACGCCGATGTTGACCGCCGGGTCGACGGTGACCGGGTACCGGGTCTTCGGGTCGTTGAGGAACGCCGCGTCCGGGGTGAGCGTGAGGTCGACGGCGTCGCCGTTCTGGGTGACCTTCAGGCCCACCGGGGCGGTGTGGGTGTGCTCGCCGCTGCGCTCGTCGACCTGCGCGTCCCACATCACCGGGGCGGGCAGCTGGCCCTTCTCCTCACCGGTCTTCGGGTCGAGGAAGGAGACCGAGTTGTCCGCGTTGTGCCGCGCCTGGAGGCCCGCCGCGTCCAGCGTCATGGTGACGGTGCCGTTGGCGCCGACCGCGGAGCGGTCCTTGAGCTCCAGGAACTGCTCGAAGCCGGTCCGGGTGGACTCGACGATCAGGTCGGTCGCGGTGAGCGCGTTCTGGTAGCGGGCCCGGGTGCCCTCGACGACGGGGGCCGGCAGGGTGCCGCGCCAGGACAGCGACATGCTGGTGCCGGCGCCGTTGTCCAGGGAGACCAGGGGGACGGACGGGGCCCGCTGGTCACCGGCCGGGGCGCCGGCCGCCTTGAACTTCGACGCGGCGGGCGGCGGGGTGGCGCCGGCCAGGGTGAGGCCGAGCGGGTGGCCCTTGGCCTTGACGGAACCGTCGGCCTGCTGGGCCAGGGTCACGTCGATCGGCTGGAGCCGGCCGTCCTTGTCCTTGTAGCGGACCGGGCCGGTGGCCATGTCCAGGGTGGTGGTGCCGTCCGGGTTGATCCAGGTGGTGGTGGACTCGGTGCGCTCGTCGACCACCTCGATCGGACGGTTCTCCAGCCGGGCCTTGAGGTGGGCGGTGGCGATGTCCTTGGCCTCGGCGACCCCGAGCGCCCGGTCGGCCTTGGGGGCCGGGGAAGCGGGGGTGACGGCGACGGCCTGGCCGGTCGTCATGATGACGGCGGCGGCATCGGCGGAGAGCACCACGGCGAGTGCGACGGCGGTGTTGCGCAGCACTCTGTTGCGGCGGCGGGCGGCGGCTGGCACGGCGCCCCCGGCGCGGGGCCGGGGTGGTGTGCCGGTCGGGTAGGACATGAGGCTCCTCGACGGTCTTGAGTGAGGGGGGGAACGGCGACGACGGCGCGCGTCGGCCCGGGGCATGGCTGCGCAGGCCCGGATGGGGACCGGGCCCGGCGCAGGGAGCTCTATGGGCATGCGCATGTCAGTAAAGGCTTGGTCATGCCCGTAGGCATGAATCGGCCAAGTTTGCGAGAGAGGGCAACCCGTCCGAAAGTGGACGGAAGGTCAGGAAGCGTCTGGCGGAGGGCCTTGCGGCCTACGGTGGAGCCGCCACCGCGTAGCGGCGCGCGGGGCCCTCCGCCAGGGCCCGGTCGAGCAGGGCGTACGCCCTGAGCTCGGCCGCCTCCCGGTGCGGGGCCCGGACGTAGAGCACCAGGCCGACGCCTCCCGGGACGGAGCGGGCGCGCACGTGCTCCAGGCCGTCGCCCGGAACCGCGCGTGCCCACAGGGCGCCCTGGACGTCGGCGGCCCCGGCCCCGGCCCCGCCCGTCGGCGCGGTCGAGACGTCCAGGAGGTTCAGATGGACCGCGAACATCGGACGGTCAGTCCCAGCCGATGATCCGGGCGTTCGGCCCGTCCCAGCCGATGCCGGGGGCGTCCCAGCCGATCACCGACCCGCCGGCGGGCGCGGCGACGGCGGGGGCGGCGGCGGCCGGGGCGGACCGCGGGGCGGTGAGGGCGGGCACGGCGACGGTGGCGAGGGTGAGCGCGAGGGCGGTGACGGCGAGCAGCCGGACGGGCTTCGGCACGGCGGGTCCTGTTCTGTGCAGGGCGGTTCAGGGCGGGTGCGTGGTGCGTGGTGCGTGGTGCGGTGCGCGGCGCAGAACGAATACTTCCGGCGCGGGCCCCGCGGGGGGAGGGTGATCGGCTTGCAGCATCCGGCCTGGCAGCATGCTGCAAGCCCCGGGCCCCGCTCGGGGGGTGGCGCGGTTCGTCCAGGCCGTTCGCAGAACAGACCGGATGGTCCGGTTCTGCTCGGGTGACCGGATCACGTCTTGTGGGCGCGGATCACCGGCGGAAGGATCGGGTGCCGGTGGGTCGGACCGGAACTTTTTCGTGTGGGGCGATGCTGTGACGATCAGGGGTCGTTGACGTGCTGGAACTGCTGGGCCTGGACGCCGCCGCGGAAGCCGTGTACCGCGAGATGCTCGCGGACCCGGAGGGCGGAGTGGCCGAACTCTGTGAACGCCTCGACGTCTCCGAACCCGTCGTCCGGGCCGCCCTCGACCGCCTCGCCGACCTGACCCTGCTGCGCGCCTCCCGGGAGCGACCGGGCGCCCTGTGGCCGGTCAGTCCGGAGCGCGGACTGGAACTGCTGCTGCGCCGTCAGGAGGAGGAACTCGCACGCCGGCAGCAGGAGCTGGCCGTCTCCAAGGCCGCCGTGGCGCGCGCCGTCGCGGAGTACGCCACGCTGCGCTCGGCCACCCTGGTGGACGGCGGCGAGCGGCTGGTCGGCCTCGACGCCATCCAGTCCAAGCTGGAGGTGCTCACCGCCCGGCTGACCACCGAGTGCCTGGGCGTGATGCCCGGCGGCGCGCAGTCCGCGGCCAGCCTGGCCGCCTCCCGCCCGCTCGACGAGGACGCCCTGCGGCGCGGCGTCAGCCTGCGCACCATCTACCAGGACAGCGTCCGCAACGACCCGGAGACCTTCGCCTACACCCAGTGGATGACCGGCCTCGGCGGCCGGGTGCGCACCGCCCCGGTGCTGCCGCCGCGGATGCTGGTCTTCGACGGGACCACCGCCGTGGTGCCGATCGACCCGGAGAACACCCGGGCCGGCGCGCTGTGCACCGAGGAGCCGGGGATCGTCGCCTCGCTGGTCGCGCTGTTCGAGCAGACCTGGGAGACCGCGCTGCCGCTCGGCGGGGACCCCCGCCCCGAGGACGCCGCCACCGGCCTGAGCCCCGGCGAGCGCGAGCTGCTGCGGTTGCTGTCCACCGGGCTGACCGACGACGCGGCGGCCAAGCGGTTGGGCGTCTCGGTGCGCACGGTGCGCCGGCAGATGGCGGCGCTGATGGAGCGTCTGGAGGCGGCGAGCCGCTTCGAGGCGGGCCTGAAGGCGGCTCAGCGGGGCTGGCTGTAGCGGCCGTCACGGCCTCGGGGCGACGATCGCCGGACGTCACGGAGAAGTTCACTTCCGGGCTCTTGTCCGGTCATTTTCTACGCGCGTATCTTTGGGCGCTGCGGGGGCGTTCCCGGCTTCCGCACGGCTTTCTACGCGGGTAGCGGGGCAGTGCGCGCGGTGCGCCCGGCCGACCGACCCTCACCCACAGCTAGGAGTCCCGTTCCGGTGACCACCCCCACTGCTCCCCGTCCGCGCTCCCGGCGCGCCCTGCTGCGCGCCGCGGTCGTCCCGGCCGGTCTGGCCGCCTCCCTGGTGCTGGCCCCGCTGCCGGCCGCCGTGGCCGCGCCCTCCGCCGACGCGCTGATCGCCGAGGTCTACGGCGGTGGCGGCAACTCGGGCGCCACCCTGAAGAACGACTTCGTCGAGCTGGCCAACAAGGGCGGCGCCGCCTTCGGCCTCGACGGCTGGAGCGTCCAGTACATATCCGCCGCCCCCGGCCCCAGCTCCCAGTGGGGCGTCACCCCGCTGACCGGGTCGATCGCCCCCGGCGGGCGCTACCTGGTCGCCGAGGCGGCGGGCGACGCTGAGTCCCTTGCCGGTCCATCGGGCCGCGGCGGCCGGGC
>NZ_BAAAKJ010000411.1:7405-11178 GCF_039527695.1 Kitasatospora putterlickiae | reverse complement strand
CCCGCCCCGGACGCGGCCGGCTCGCTGGCGCTCTCCGGCACCAGCGGCACCGTCGCGCTGGTCCGCGGCACCGACCCGCTGACCTGCAAGACCGCCGCCGACTGCGCCGCCGACCCGCGGGTGCGCGACATCGTCGGCTTCGGCACCGCGGTGGTCCACGAGGGCGCGGCCTCGGCGCCCGGTGCCTCCAACACCGCCTCGGTGGCCCGCAAGGCGGGCCTGCCGGACACCGACGAGAACGCGGCCGACCTCGCGGCCGGCGCCCCGACGCCGACCAACAGCCGCGGCGAGGTCGCCGAGGGCTCCACCCCGACCGGCCCGACCGAGCCGGGCACCGTCCGGATCCACGACATCCAGGGCCGCACCCGCCTGGCGGAGCGCACCGGCAAGACCGTCGCGGGCGTGCCCGGCGTCGTCACCGGCGTGCGCGCGTACGGCTCCAAGGGCTTCTGGATCCAGGACCCGGACCCGGACGCCGACCCGGCCACCAGCGAGGGGCTGTTCGTCTACACCGGCTCCGCCACCCCGTCCGTCAAGGTCGGCGACGCGGTGCTGGTCACCGGCAAGGTGACGGAGTACTACCCGAACTTCAACGGCGGCTCGCAGTCGCTCACCCAGCTGAGCAACCCGGCCGTCACCGTGGTCTCCTCCGGCAACCCGCTGCCGGCCGCGGTGGTCGTCGACACCCGCAACATCCCCGGCACCTACAGCCCGGCGGCCGGCGCCGACGGCACCGTCAACGGCGTCACCCTGGACCCGGAGAAGTACACCCTCGACTTCTACGAGTCGCTGGAGGGCATGCTGGTCGAGGTCCGCGACGTGCGGGTGGTCCAGGCCACCGACAAGTACAACGAGCTGTGGGTGGCCGCCGACCGGCAGGACCAGAAGAGCAAGCGCGGCGGTCTGCTCTACGAGTCCTACGCCGAGCCGAACGTCGGCCGTCTGATGGTCCAGCAGCAGGCCCTGGTCTCCGAGCGGCCCTTCCCGGTCGCCAACGTCGGCGACGTGCTGACCGGCACCACCAGCGGCCCGCTGGACTACAACCAGTTCGGCGGCTACACCCTGGTCGCCGGCACCCTCGGCGCGCTCCAGGACAACCACCTGCAGCGCGAGGTCACCGCCCCGGCCGGCGAGCGCGAACTGACCGTCGCCACCTACAACGTGGAGAACCTGGCGGCCACCAACCCGGACGCCAAGTTCGCCGAGCTGGCCGCCGGCGTGGTCACCCACCTGCGCTCGCCCGACATCGTCGCCCTGGAGGAGATCCAGGACAACAACGGCGCCAAGAGCGACGGCACGGTGGACGCGAGCCAGACCGTCGCCAAGTTCATCGCCGCGATCAAGGCGGCCGGCGGCCCGGCGTACGACTGGCGCTCGGTCGACCCGCAGGACGGCAAGGACGGCGGCGAGCCCGGCGGCAACATCCGCCAGGTCTTCCTGTTCAACCCGCAGCGGGTCTCCTTCACCGACATCCCCGGCGGCACCGCCACCACCGCCGTGGACGTCGCGGGCACCGGCGCCGCCGCCTCGCTGACCGCCTCGCCCGGCCGGATCGCCCCGGACGACGCGGCGTGGAGCAACAGCCGCAAGCCGCTGATCGGCCAGTTCTCCTTCCGCGGCAAGAAGGTCTTCGTCATCGCCAACCACTTCAACAGCAAGGGCGGCGACCAGGGCATCGACAGCCGCTTCCAGGCCCCGACCCGCTCCTCCGAGGTCCAGCGGATCGCCCAGGCCACCGTCGAGCAGGCCTTCGTCGCCAAGCTGCTGGCCGCCGACAAGGAGGCCAGGGTGGTCTCGGTCGGCGACTTCAACGACTACCAGTTCTCGCCCGCGCTGGCCGCGCTCACCAAGGACGGCGTGCTGCGCGACCTGGTGAACGAGCTGCCGGAGAAGGAGCAGTACTCGTACGTCTACCAGGGCAACTCGCAGGTGCTGGACCACATCCTGGTCAGCCCGGAGGTCGGGTACGCCAAGTACGACGTGGTGCACATCAACGCCGAGTTCGCCCGGCAGGCGAGCGACCACGACCCGCAGGTGGTCCGCATCAAGCCGTGAGGCCGCCGGGCGCGCGCCGGAGCGCGTGACCGAGGGGGCGGTGACCGGGTCAGGTCACCGCCCCCTCGGGGCGTTCCGCCGGAGGGTCAGCGCAGCGCGGCCAGCACCGCGTCCGCCATCACCCGCTCGCCGGTCGCGTTCGGGTGGAAGGGGACGGCCGGGGAGCCGGGCAGCGCGCCCTCGATCCAGCGGTCGTCCGAGCAGACGTCGTGCCCGCGGGTCGGGGCGGCGGTGTCCACGTAGGTGGCGCCGACCGCCGCGGCGGTGGACCTCAGCATCGCGTTCAGCCGGCCGAGCACGCCGTGCAGATAGGGGACGTCGCCGGGGGCGAGCGGCTGGCGCAGCACGCAGGCGGCGCCGTCGGCGGGCAGCACCGAGGGGTAGCCGACCAGCAGGATCCGGGCGTTCGGGGCCTTGGCGCGCAGCCTGCGCACGGTGTCCGCGAGCCGCGGCCCGGTGGCGTCGATCCGGTCGGCGAGGTCGTCGGCGCCGTACCGCCAGGACCAGCTGGACCAGTCCCAGTAGCCGTGGTGGTAGACGTCGGTGCACGGGGTGCCGAGCGGGTTGACCAGCGCGCCGGCGACGCAGGTGGCGATGACGTCGCCGATCCCGATGTCGCTGTCGCCGAGGTCGTTGCCGCCGATGCCGAGGGTGATGAGGTCGGTGTCCGGGGTCACCGCGTCGATCTGCGGGTCGTTGACCCGCAGGAAGGCGTCGTACTGGGCCTCGGTGACGGACCCGACCTTGGCGGCGGCGCAGGTGACGTCCCGGTAGGCGGCGGCGTTCAGGGCGGCGGCGACCAGGTGGCCGTAGTCGCGGTCGGAGCGCAGGCACAGGCCCGCCGACTGGTTCGGCACGCCGGCGCCGGACGCGTAGGAGTCGCCGAGGGCCACGTAGCGGTGCGGGGCGGGGGCGGCGGCCTGCGCGCTGCCGGCGGTCATCGCCAGGGCGGCGCCGAGCGCGGCGGACGCGAGCAGCAGGGACTTGCGGGCACGGCGGAGCACGGTTCCTCCTGGGGGAGGGGAACGGGTGGGGGACGGACAGCCGGGCCACAGCTACTACCGACAGGTAAGTTACTGGCAGGTTTCGCCTCCGTCCATGCCGCGCGCGCACGTTTCCGAAAATCCGTCACCATGTTTCGCCGGTGGGCCCGACGGGAATTCCGCATTTCGCTCCACGGCGTATCGACGACGGTTCCGAGACGCGGCGGAGCGGAACGCGTGACCGTACGCCGCCGGTCTGGAGGAGCCGCCCGCATGGCCCTGGACGCCGACGTCATCGTCATCGGAGCCGGACTCGCGGGCCTCGTCGCGACCACCGAACTCGCCGGCGCCGGGCGGAAGGTGATCCTGCTCGACCAGGAGCCCGCCGGCTCGCTCGGCGGCCAGGCGCACTGGTCCCTCGGCGGCCTGTTCCTGGTCGGCTCGCCCGAGCAGCGCCGGCTGCGGATCCGCGACTCGCGCGCCCTCGCCTGGCAGGACTGGCTCGGCAGCGCGGGCTTCGACCGGCCCGAGGACGCCTGGCCGCGCCGCTGGGCCGAGGCCTACGTCGACGCGGCGGCGGGGGAGCAGCGGTCCTGGCTGCGGGCGCTGGGTGTGCGGTTCCTGCCGGTCGTCGGCTGGGCCGAGCGCGGCGGGGCGCTCGCCGACGGCCCCGGCAACTCCGTCCCGCGCTTCCACCTCACCTGGGGCTCCGGCCCCGGCCTGCTCGAACCCTTC
>NZ_BAAAKJ010000411.1:3886-7314 GCF_039527695.1 Kitasatospora putterlickiae | reverse complement strand
CGGGCGAGGTGCTGGTGCCGAGCGGCGCGGCGCGCGGCGAGGCCGGCTCCCGCGAGCCGGTCGGCCGCTTCGAACTGCGCGCGCAGGCCGTGCTGATCGCCTCCGGCGGCATCGGCGGCAACCACGACCTGGTCCGCGCGGCCTGGCCCGCCCGGCTCGGCCGCCCGCCCGAACGGCTGCTCTCCGGGGTGCCCGCGCACGTCGACGGGCTGATGCTCGGCGTCGCCGCCGAGGCCGGGGCCGATCTGATCAACGGTGACCGGATGTGGCACTACCCCGAGGGCATCGCGAGCCGGGACCCGGTCTGGGCCCGGCACGGCGTCCGCGTCCTGCCCGGCCCCTCCCCGCTCTGGCTCGACGCGCGCGGCCGCCGGCTGCCCGCCCCGCTGTTCCCCGGCTTCGACACCCTCGGCACCCTGGAGCACATCAGGACCACCGGGTTCGACCACACCTGGTTCGTGCTCAACCGGCGGATCATCGAGAAGGAGTTCCTCCTCTCCGGCTCCGAACAGAACCCCGACCTCACCGGCCGCTCACTGCTCGGGGTGCTCCGGCGCGCCCTGCCCGGCGTCCCCGGCCCGGTCCGCGCCCACCTCGACCACGGGCCGGACTTCGTCGTCGCGGGCACCCTGTACGACCTCGCCCGCGCGATGAACGCCCGGACGCGGGCCCGGCTGATCGACGCCGCCGAACTGCGCCGCGTCGTCGAGGCCCGGGACCGCCAGCTCGCCAACCCCTTCGCCAAGGACCTTCAGGTGACCGCGGTGCGCGGCGCCCGCCGCTACCTCGGCGACCGGATCCGCACCGCCGCACCGCACCGCCTCCTCGACCCGGCCGCCGCCCCGCTGATCGCCGTCCGGCTGTCCGTCCTCACCCGCAAGTCGCTCGGCGGCCTGCACACCGACCTCTCCGGCCGCGTGCTGCGCCCCGGCGGCTCGGTGCTCGACGGCCTCTACGCCGCCGGCGAGGCCTCCGGCTTCGGTGGCGGCGGCGTCCACGGCCACCGTTCCCTGGAGGGCACCTTCCTCGGCGGCTGCCTCTTCTCCGGACGGGTCGTGGGCCGCGCGGCGGCGCGGGCCACGGCGTAGCGCCCGGTCCGTCGTCAGCCGAGGGTGAGGCCGACCCACAGGAAGAAGACGGTCATCACCGCGAACAGCACGGACGTGTACGCCAGCAGCGGGACGCCGTCCGCGGCGTGGTAGCCGAGGACGACCATCTTCCCGGGGTGGCGCGGCAGGTGGGCGATCTCGACCTCGTCGCCCGGCTCAAGCCCCGTCGGCCCGCGCAGCGGTATCGAGGTGACCGCCTCGACGGCGGGGCCGTCCGGGACCTCGAAGCGCACCCGGACGGTGTCCTCGGCGGCGTCGCCCTCGCCCGCCGGCGTGCTCCTGACGTCGGTCACCCGGGCGCGCAGACGGGTTCCGTGGCGGCGGATCCGGTAGGTCGTCGAGGCGCGTGACCCGGTGTAGTACGAACCGCAGCCGAGGACCGTCCCGATCGCGAGCGCGAGGAGGTTCACGGTCCGCAGGCTACCCGCGACGGGCCTGCCCGCCCACCGTGGTCGCGCTCAACCGCCGTTCGTTGGCGTGGAGTTCGCCCTTCCGTCGTCGGTGATGCCGAGGCGCAGGTGGTCGACGTGGTAGACGGCCTGGTCGAGGAGGGCGGCGACGTGGTCGTCGTGCAGGGAGTAGACCACCGAGCGGCCGCGCCGCTCGCCGACCACCAGACCGAGGTTGCGCAGCAGGCGCAGCTGGTGGGAGCAGGCGGACTGCTCCATGCCGACGGCGTCGGCGAGCTCGGTGGCGGCCCGCGGCCCCTCCCGGAGCTCGGCCAGGATCAGCAGGCGCGAGGGGGTGGCGAGGGCCTGGAGCGTGCTCGCCACCTTGGCGGCGTTGGAGGCGTCCAGGCGCATCCGCGGCACGGCGTTCCTGGCGGCTGCGTGTCCCATGGGGGAATCCTACGGGGCGCCGGCGGGGGGAGGGAGAGGCCTCCTACTGTCATATGAACGCATGAAGGTGTGTTCATGTATTCCTGTAAGGTGTCGCCCATGTCCGCCACGACGCTCACCCGGCCGGCCGACCCCGCCCCGTCGGCCCTGCCCCCGCGCCCCCGTCGCACCCGCGTCCTCGCGCTGCCCGAGGCCCGCTGGGCGGCCGGCAGCCTGGCCGCCTTCCTGGCCGCCCTCGCCCTCCAGTTCTCCGGCGCCCCCGGCTGGGCGTCCGCCACCCTGTACGCCGTCGCCTACGCCGCCGGCGGCTGGGAGCCCGCCCTCGCCGGCCTGCGCGCGCTGCGCGAGCGCACCCTCGACGTGGACCTGCTGATGGTCGTCGCCGCGCTCGGCGCCGCCGCCCTCGGCGAGGTGCTGGACGGCGCCCTGCTGATCGTCATCTTCGCGACCAGCGGCGCCCTGGAGGCCCTCGCCACCGCCCGCACCGCCGACTCCGTCCGCGGTCTGCTCGACCTCGCCCCCGCCACCGCCACCCGGCTGCGCGCCGACGCGGCCGGCGCGGACGCCGAGGAGACCGTCCCCACCACCGGCCTCGCCGTCGGCGACACCGTGCTGGTCCGCCCCGGCGAGCGGATCGGCGCCGACGGCCGCGTCCTGGACGGCGCGAGCGACGTCGACCAGGCCACCATCACCGGCGAACCGCTGCCCGCCGCCAAGCGCCCCGGCGACCAGGTGTTCGCGGGCACCCTCAACGGCGCCGGCGTGCTGCGGGTGCGCGTCGAGCGCGACCCCGCCGACACCGTGATCGCCCGGATCGTCGCCATGGTCGAGGAGGCCTCCGAGACCAAGGCGCCCACCCAGCTGTTCGTCGAGAAGATCGAACAGCGCTACGCCGCCGTCCTGGTGGCCGCCACCCTGCTGCTGTTCGCCGTCCCGCTCGCCCTCGGCGCCGAGACGTCCGACGCCCTGCTGCGCGCCATGACCTTCATGATCGTCGCCTCGCCCTGCGCCGTCGTGCTCGCCACCATGCCGCCGCTGCTCTCCGCGATCGCCAACGCCGGCCGGCACGGCGTGCTGGTCAAGTCGGCGGTGGTGATGGAACGCCTCGGCCAGGCCGACACCGTCGCCCTCGACAAGACCGGCACCCTCACCGAGGGCACCCCCCGGGTCACCGACGTGCACCCGCTCGACGGCACCGCGGCCGGGGAACTGCTGGCCCTCGCCGCCGCCGCCGAGCACCCCAGCGAGCACCCGCTGGCCCGCGCCGTGGTCGCCGCCGCCCGCGAGCGCGGCCTCGCCGTCCCGCCCGCCACCGACTTCACCGCCACCCCGGGCGTCGGCGTGCGGGCCGTGGTCGGCGGAACCGTGATCGCCGTCGGCGCCCCCGGCCCGCACCGCGACCACCCCGCCGTCACCGCCCTGGAGGAGGAGGGACGCACCGCCGTCCTGGTGCTGCGCGACGGCGAGCCGATCGGCGTCC
>NZ_BAAAKJ010000411.1:0-3815 GCF_039527695.1 Kitasatospora putterlickiae | reverse complement strand
TGCTGCTCACCGGCGACAACCCGCGCGCCGCCGCCCGGCTGGCCGCCGAGGCCGGCCTCACCGTCGTCCGGGGCGGGCTGCTGCCGCACGAGAAGGCCGCCGCCGTCCAGGACCTCGCCGCCGCCGGCCGCCGGGTGCTGATGGTCGGCGACGGCGTCAACGACGCCCCCGCGCTGGCCGCCGCGCACACCGGCGTGGCGATGGGCCGGGCCGGCTCGGACCTCGCCCTGGAGACCGCCGACGCCGTCCTCGTCCGCGACGAGCTGGCCGCCGTCCCGGCCGTGGTCGCGCTCTCCCGGCGGGCCCGTCGGCTGGTGGTGCAGAACCTGGTGATCGCGGGGACCGCCATCACCCTCCTGGTCGTCTGGGACCTGGCGGGTACGCTGCCCCTGCCGCTCGGCGTCGCCGGGCACGAGGGCTCCACCGTGATCGTCGGCCTCAACGGCCTTCGGCTGCTGCGCGAACGGGCGTGGCGGCGGGCCCTGGGGAACGAGGAGGGCCGAGGAGCATGAGCCGTCGCGAACGCGAACGGACCGGTGGCGGTGGCAAGGCCGGCGGGAAGGGCGGCGGGAAGGCCGGCGGGCGCGGCCCGGTGTCCCCGGTCACCGTCACCGTCTGCCGGGGCTGCTGCTGCGGCACCCAGGAGAAGCACCCCGGCGTCGACCACGCCGGCCAGTACGAACGGCTGCGCGCGGCGGTCGGCGACGCCGGCCGGGTCCGCGCCGTCCAGTGCCTGGACACCTGCGCGCACTCCAACGTCGTCGTGGTCGGCCCCTCCAGCGAGGGCCGCGCGGCCGGCGGCCGGCCGGTCTGGCTGGGCTGGGTGCTGGCCGACGACATGATCGAGGAGATCGCCGAGTGGGTGCACGCCGGCGGCCCCGGCCTCGCCGACCCGCCGGGCGTGCTCGACCTCCAGCAGATCTCCGTCTCCCGCCGCGTCAGCGCGGGCCTGCCGGGCTGAACCGGCCTGAACCGGGCTGAGCAGGGCCCGCTCGGGAAGGACCGGCCAGCGCCTACCATGACCTAGGTTCCGACCCGGGAGGAAGACGATGACCACGGTCTGCCGCATCTGCGCGGGCACCGGCCGCACCGCCGGCCTCAGCTGCCGGACCTGTCAGGGCACCGGCACCACCGAGGTCGGCGGCGGCGGCGGCAACTGCTTCCTCTGCGACGGCACCGGCGTCTACGTCCGCTACCGGGTCGACGCCACCGGCGCCAAGCACGCCTACCGCGACGAGATCTGCCGCACCTGCGACGGCACCGGCAACCGGGCGGCGTCGCCGTGGGACGAAGCGTCCTGAGCGCTTCGCCGGGGCGGGGTCGATCAGGTGACGGTTGGTCTGAGCGGGTGCGTCCGCACACCGGTCAGCGTAGGTGAGTGGCCTTCAGGTGACCGTGTTCCGACGGTCTGCCGGACGCTACGACTATGGCTTCCCTCAACCGTCTGTTAGCCCGCGTCCGCCGAAAGGCCGCCGCCCTGGCACTGCCGTGCACCATCGTGTCGGCCCTCGTCCCCGTCCTGGCACTCGGCCCCGGCGCGGTGTCCGCCGAGGCCGCGACCCTGCCGGGCGGCCTGGGGCCCTGCATCCCCGGCAGCTGCCCCGACCCCTTCCCGCCGATCAGCAACGGCCCGATCGCCGGGCGGGACAACGCGATCAACATCTTCGTCGGCTCCGACTTCCTGGTCCGCGGCCGCGCCGCCGAGGCCGAGGGCCGGGTCGTCGTCCTCCACGACTTCGACCAGTCCAAGGACGTCGGCGCCAGCTCCATCTACAACATCGGCATCGTCGGCGCGGGCTCCCGGGTCCCCCCGCCGGACGGGGCGGACTTCCTCACCACCGGCGACGACGTCGTCATCACCGCCGGCCAGACCCTGGTGGCCGAGGGCGGCGTGGTCCGCTACGCCAGCACCGTCACCGGCAACGTGACCGGCACCCTCGTCCAGGATCCCAACGCCATCCAGCCCTACGCCGCCCTGCGCGACCAGCTCTCCGCCGCCTCCGACTGCTACGCCCGGGTCAACGGCGTGCCCCGCACCCCGACCGGCGTCGCCGTGAACGCGGGCTTCGAGACGCTGTTCACCGGTGACGGGGTGTCGCCGCTCCAGGTCTTCAACGTCGACTTCGACCTCGCCGGCCCGGGCGGCAGCCAGCAGGGCATCGCCTTCGCCAACATCCCGGCGGGCGCCACCATCCTGGTCAACCTGACCGGTGCAGTTCGGACCATCAACACGTACAGCGGCGACATCGCCGACACCGACCCGCTGAACGCCTACCGCGAGCGCCTGCTGTGGAACTTCCCCGACGCCACCACGGTCAACCTGGTGGGCACCGGCCAGTTCCAGGGCAGCATCCTGGCCGGCGAGCAGGCCTCGCAGACCACGGTCACCCTGCCCGGCGTCAACGGCCGCGTCTTCGTCACCGGCGACCTCACCCACACCAGCTCGCCCACCGGAGGCGGCGGCCAGGAGTTCCACGCCTACCCCTTCGACGGTGACCTGCCCGACTGCGCGGTCGCTCCGGTGACGGGCGAGGTACGGGTGCTGAAGACGGACGCGGTGACCGGGCTGCCGCTCGCGGGCGGTGTGTTCGAGCTGTGGGAGGAGACCAACGGGATCCCCGGTCTCCAGACCACCGGTGTCCTTCCCGACACCCAGGTGGGTACGCCCTGCACCACCGGCGCGGACGGCCTGTGCACCCAGACGGTGCCGGTCGGCACCTACTACTGGCGCGAGACCGCCGCACCACCGGGCTACCTCCTGCCGATCGACCCGGTCTTCGGCCCCCTGATCCTGACGGACCTGAACGCCCCGACGGGCGTGCAGGTGACCGCCCCGGACATTCCGCAGCCCGCGGTGACGGGTGAGGTGCGGGTGCTGAAGACGGACGCGGTGACCGGGCTGCCGCTCGCGGGCGGTGTGTTCGAGCTGTGGGAGGAGACCAACGGGATTCCGGGTCTCCAGACCACCGGTGTCCTTCCCGACACCCAGGTGGGTACGCCCTGCACCACCGGCGCGGACGGCCTGTGCACCCAGACGGTGCCGGTGGGGGTCTACTACTGGCTGGAGACCGCCGCTCCTCCCGGGTACGTTCTGCCGGCCGATCCGGTGTTCGGCCCGCTGGTCCTCACCCCGCTGAACGCGGCGGAGGGCGTGCAGGTGACCGCTCCCGATACCGCTCAGGTCCCGGTGACGGGTGAGGTGCGGGTGCTGAAGACCGATGCGGTGACGGGTGCCCCGCTTGCGGGCGGTGTGTTTGAGTTGTGGGAGGAGACGAACGGGATTCCGGGTCTTCAGACGAGCGGCGTGAACCCGGACACGCAGGTGGGTGCGCCGTGCACCACGGGTGTGGATGGTCTGTGCACCCGGACGGTGGATCTCGGTACCTACTACTGGCTGGAGACGGCCGCTCCTCCCGGGTATGTGCTGCCGGTTGATCCGGTGTTCGGTCCGCTGGTGCTGACGGCGGCCAACGCCGCTGAGGGTGTCCAGGTCACGGCTCCTGACGTGCAGCAGGTCCCGGTGACGGGTGAGGTGCGCGTACTGAAGACCGATGCGGTGACGGGTGCTCCGCTCGCGGGCGGTGTCTTTGAGTTGTGGGAGGAGACGAACGGGATTCCGGGTCTCCAGACCACCGGTGTCCTTCCCGACACGCAGGTGGGTGCTGCCTGCACCACGGGTGCGGATGGTCTGTGCACTCGGACGGTGGATCTCGGTACCTACTACTGGCTGGAGACCGCCGCTCCTTCCGGGTATGTGCTCCCTGCCGATCCGGTGTTCGGCCCGCTGGTCCTCACCCCGCTGAACGCGGCGGAGG